>CALESS010000626.1 GCA_937907495.1 uncultured Anaerolineaceae bacterium | reverse complement strand
CGTACCCTGCAACCTTCCTGCACCCTTCCGGCTACCAATAACATGGTGGCACATACCGATACGCCAAAAATTCACACAGCCCGCAAGTTTGTGCTCTCCTTGATTTTCAGCGAACGTAATCACTTCTGCCCTTATTGCCAGGTTTCCGGTGGAGATTGTGAATTGCAGAATAATGCCTACCAGGAAGAAATGACCCACTGGCCCATTCAGCCAAACTGGCAGGGCTACGAAGTGGATGCTTCACACCCCTACATTGTCATTGACCACAATCGCTGCATTCTTTGCCGGCGGTGTGTCCGGGCTTGTGGAGAGTTGGTGGGCAATTACACCCTCGGCTTTGCCGAGCGCGGTGCAGCCAGCATCCTGGTGGCGGACCTGGGCGTTCCTCTTGGCGAATCCACCTGCATCTCTTGTGGCATGTGTGTACAGGTTTGCCCGACGGGCGCCATCATTGACCGGTCCTCCGCCTACCAGGGTTTGGATAAGAAAGTTGAAAAGCAAAACACGATTTGCCAGGGATGCTCAGTCGGCTGCGGAATTACCGTTGTAAGGCGCGATAACCGCCTCCTCCGCATTGAGGGAAATTGGGAAGCCACCGTCAATCACGGCCTGACCTGCGAAATCGGCCGCTACCACCCGCTGTATGAGGAGCGCACCCGCATTCTCTCTCCCATGCTGCGCAAAGAGGGTGAGCTTACCCCCGTCACCTGGGATGAAGCCCTGACGGAAATTGCCAACCGGGCCAGACTTTTTGGAGCCACTCCACTCGCCTCCTCCCGCCTCTCGGTTGAAACATTGCATGCCTTGAACCAGGTGTTTGGAACTCCGGTGCAAATCCTGGAAGAATCTCCAACCGCAACCACGGAAGGTCTCACCGAAGGCGAGCTGGAATGCCTAGACCAGGCTGATTGTATCCTGGTGGTTGGCACCGACCTGGCTGAGAATCATCAGGTGGCTGGCTTCCTCGTCAAACGCGCATTTCAATCCGGGGTACCGGTCATCATCGTAGATAATGAATTGAATGCTCTGGATGGTGTCTCCACCCAGGCGCTGAAATCCACCAATCTCACCGCCGTATTAGAAGCCCTGGAGGCAGCCCTCGTCAAGCTCGGCTTGAATAAATCCGTGGTGGACGCGAAGCCGTGGGAGGTCCTCGGAACGGTGAATGCAAAAACCGGTCTGGATGTGGAAGAAATCCTGGCTGCTGCCCAAATCATCGGCGATGCCAAGAATATCGCCATCATCTACGGCGAACGCGTACCTTCCGCAAATGCAAATGGACTCAAAGAACTGGCAAATCTCGCCCTGGCTGCAGGCGCCATGAGCAATGAACGCTCTTCGGTGATCGGTGTCAAAGGCCAGGCAAACAGCCTGGCGGCTGCACTGCTGGGCTTCAAACCCGCCTCTTCTCTGGTAGGCGGATGTTATGTGGCCCTTGGCGATGCAGTTTACCCGGAAGATCTTGTGCAGAAACTGAAAGGTCTTCCATTCCTGGTGGTGCAGGCCAGCTATGCCTCCGCCCTGACGGACCAGGCAGATATCGTTTTACCCTCTGCCATTTGGGCTGAGGAATCCGGGCATTTCATCAACCTGGAAGGAAAAGTTCAACAAACATCCCTCGTTCTGCAAGCCCCGCCAGAGGTGAAATCGAACATGGAGATTGTTTCTGCTCTGGCCGAAAAGATGGGCGTTGAACTCTCGCCTGATTGGCAAACACCGATTCATGCCGGTCTATCACCTGTCGCCCTGCATTCGTAATTAACCGTATTTCATTAGGAGAATATCATGCCAAAACCTAAAATCTCGTCGGACTGGCTGGCAGGCTGTGCCGGTTGTCACATGTCCCTGCTGGATATAGATGAGCGGATCTTAAAAATTATCGAACTTGCAGACCTCCGCTCAACCCCCATCACCGACCTTAAAGAGCCGGATGAAACGGGTGTGGATGTAGGCATCCTGGAAGGTGGAATTAATAATTCCACCAACGAAGCAGTGGCCCGCAATATGCGCAAGCACTGCGCCATCCTGGTAGCCCTGGGTGATTGTGCAGTGTTTGGCGGAGTACCCGCCATGCGAAATTTCTTCACCATTGAAGAATCCTTGCGCCGGGCATACGTCGAAACCGAATCCACGGATGCCGAGGGGAAAATCCCCGATGATCCGGAACTGGCCATTCCCCAAAAAGTTCAAGCCGTTCACGAAGTCGTCCCGGTGGATGTATTTGTACCTGGCTGCCCGCCCTCAGCGGATGTGATTTTCTACGTCTTGAGCGAATTGGCTCAGGGTCGCAAGCCCGAAATTAAAGATGATCTGTTGCACTGGCATTAGGAGGTAGAAATGGGAACCCAGAAAATCACGATTGAACCTGTAACCAGGATCGAAGGCCACGCCAAAGTCACCATCCGCATGAATGACGATGGTGAAGTTGACCATGCCTATTTGCATATCAATGAATTCCGCGGCTTCGAAAAATTCTGCGAAGGCCGCATGGTCTTTGAAATGCCGCTCATCACTCCCCGCATCTGCGGCATTTGTCCTGTCAGCCATCACCTGGCTGCCGCCAAAGCAGCCGATGAGGTGTTGGGCTGCCCGCCGCCTCGCCCGGCGTCCCTATTGCGCGAGTTAATGCACATGGGGCAAATCATCCAATCCCATGGCATGCACTTTTTCGAGCTGGCTGGCCCAGACTTGCTGCTTGGATTTGATGCCGATCCCGCCATCCGCAATGTGGTTGGCCTGGTTCAGGCGAATCCGGCCCTTGTTGTCAAGGCGGTAGGTTTACGCAAATGGGGGCAGGAAATCATCAGTACTCTCGGCGGTCGCCGCATTCACCCCAATTTTGCTGTCCCCGGGGGAGTGAACAAAGCCCTGACCTCTGCCGATCGCGAGAAGATTCTGGCCGATGTGGACGAGTCTATTGCCACGATCCAGATTGGCCTCCAGACCATCAAGGCCTGGTCCGAAGCGAATATGGAAGACATCCAAAAATTTGGCGTCTTCCCAACTGGCTACTTCGGCCTGGTTACGCCGGAGAATTCGCTGGAGCTTTATGACGGCAATATCCGCCTGATTAATCAGTTCGGTTCCCAGTTGGAGCTTTTTGATGGCCGTAATTACCTGGATTACATCGCTGAACACGTTGAATCCTGGTCCTATCTCAAGTTCCCCTACTACAAGAAGTTGGGTTGGCCGGGTGGTGTATACCGGGTCGGTCCGCTGGGTCGCTTAAATGCCTCTGATCAGATTGATACCCCCCTTGCGAACGCAGAGCATCAGATCTTCAAGGGTCTGAATGGCGGCAAGCCAGTGGAGAATACGCTTTACTTCCATTACGCACGCCTGATCGAATGCCTGTTTGCAGCCGAAAAAGTAAAGGTATTGTTGGATGATCCCGATATTCTCAGCAATGACATCCTCAACACCCGCCAGAACCCCCAACCCCAGGGCGTGGGCGTTATTGAAGCCCCGCGGGGTACACTATTCCATCATTACTGGGCCAAACCCAACGGTCAGATCGAGCGCGTGAACCTGATCGTCGCTACCGGCCACAACAACTGGGCGATGAGCAAAGCCGTGGATTCTGTTGCCAAAACCTACATCCATAACGGGGTGGTAGAGGAAGGCATGTTGAACCGGGTGGAA
>CALESS010000625.1 GCA_937907495.1 uncultured Anaerolineaceae bacterium | reverse complement strand
CTTGGCAATGCTCACAACCAGGCGCAGGTTGGCGCGAATCAGGGTCTGGTTGGCTTCATCCGCCCGGTAGGCAATGCCATCCATCTCTTCCGCCAGCTCTTCTTCGCCGGGCAGACGTTTTTCAAAGGAGTGAATATCCGGCAGATGACCGTGCCGTTGAATTTGCCAGGCCAATTTTTCGGTTAATTCAGCGGGAACCAGGTACAGGCACATGAAGACGATGAAGGCCTGGCGGACGAGAGTCTCCCAAAGGGGGTCTTTGCCCCACAGGCCGTTATCGAGGTAGTGGCGCAAGTAGGAGGGTTCATCGGCCTGCCATTGACGGCGCAGCAGTTGGGCTTCCGCCAGCATGAGGGTTAAATCCGGCAAGTCGCCATGATGCAAACGTTCCACATCCTCGCCCAGGCGTTCCCAGGCAACGTATAAATCGCGAATGAGGGTCGCAAACAGGGAATGGTAAGGGCGTTGCTCGCCCTCCGGCACCAATTTTTGCAGCGAGATGACCAGCCGTTCTGCCTCGATGCGGGCTGCCAGGCGAAACTCACTATCGGCATCCAGCAGGCGGATCTGGCCGATCTCCTTGAGATACAAGCGAACGGGGTCTTCTGAAAGCTCCAATGCGATGGTTGGATCTTCCAGGATTTCCAGCGGATCTTCCACCGTAACTTCCGCCCACTCATCTGCGGCTGGCATCACCTCGGGCTCGTCACTATTTTCCTTCAGGATCTCATCCAGCACCACCGTCCCGGCCGATTGGGCAGTTTCAGGAACGGAATCCGGGCTGGAATCAACCAATTCGTCCGATTCGCTCGACGATTCTTCCGGCAGTTCTGAATTTTGGGAGGGAGTTTTCTTGCTTGGCATGAGTTAACTATACCATAATTGCAATATTGAACGATTTACAATCCGTTAACCCTGCTGCACCGGTGAAAGGTGCGCAATTGAAAGCACGCCCTACAGGCTGCCCGGCTGGCGCAGGGCGCGGTCCAGGCGGTCACGCTGGCGGGTGTAATTAAGCACCAGTTCGTGGTAATCCGGCGGGTTGGCCTCAGGTTGCTCCTGAGTTTCCTGCTGGAGATGGCGCAGTTGGTTGAGCGCTTCATTGATCCGCAGCAACCGCAGGCGCATAATGGAGCGGCCGAGGTCTTCCAGCAGGCGTTCCGCATTGGGTTCGCCCTTGGCCAGGGGCTTCAGGAGCGCATCCAGCAGCGGTCGCAGATCTTCTGGCACCTGCTCCTGAATGTAGTTAATGGCATCCAGATCATCCTGATCGAGCGAGGCTAACACCAACCGGGCCAGGGCCTGATGATCGGCTTGCTCGAAGTCCTCGATGCCCAGTTGGCGCAACCCCGCCTCTTGCAGATGGCGATCCAGGGACCAGCGGGCTTCCGGCTGGCGTACCAGCAGGCTGAGGCTGTGGCGCTCCAGCGAGAGGGCCTGTTGCAATGGGCCGGCGGGTGCGGATGGCGGCCTGGTGGGGCGGGCGGCGGGCACCCCTCCGGGCAAGGGGCGGCGGGCAGGCCGGCTTGACGGGGGCCGCAGGCTGAGCAGGGCGCGTTCATCCACCTTCAACAGGCGGGCCAGAGCCTGGCGGTAGGCATCCCGCTCCACCGGGTTGGGGATATCTTCGATCAGGGGCAGCACCTGGGCGGCAACATCCGCCTTGGCCTTGGGGTCATCCAGGTTGACGGAGGCAGCCAGGGTATCCATGACGTGCATGACAATCGGCTTGGCAGATTCGACGAGGCGGGCCCACTCGGCCGGATCCCGCAGCACCACTTCGTCCGGGTCCATGCCGGGCGGCAGGGTGGTCACGCGCAAATCCGCCTGCAGACGGGCTTCGTGGCGCAGTAAACCGCGGGCATCAAACGCCAGCACCTGCGTGTGGTCCATCGCCTGACGGGCAACCTCCAGGCCGCGCAAGGTGGCTTTTTCGCCGGCCGCGTCGGCATCCAGCGCCAGCACAATGCGGCGGGTGAAGCGCTTGAGCATGCGCAATTGCTCCTCGGTGAGGGCGGTTCCCATGGGGGAAACGACATTGGTAAAGCCGGCCTGGTAGACGAGGATCACATCCAGGTAACCCTCGACGATGACGACCTGGTCCTGCGCCCGGATGGCCTTACGGGCCATATCCAGACCGTAGAGCAGGCGGCCCTTATCAAACAGCTCGGTCTGCGGGGAGTTGAGGAACTTGGGCATGTCCTCGGGGTTGAGGATGCGGGCGCCAAAGCCTGACATGCGTCCGCTGGCGTCGCGGATGGGGAACATGATGCGGTTGCGGAAGCGGTCATAGACCCCTTCCCCACCCTGGCGTTCGGTGGCGAGACCGGAGCGCAACAGGTCATCCGGGGTGTATTGCTTGCCGGTGAAGTAGCGCAGGCAGGCATCCCAGCTATCCGGGGCGTAGCCCAGGCCAAAAGCCTCGATGGTGGCAGGGGTGATGCCGCGCTTGTGAAGGTACTCCAGCGCCGGGCGGCCCGGCGGGGTTTGCAGCAGGTGGTGGCGGAAAAAATTGACCGCTTCCTCCAGCAAGCCCACCAGGCGGTCATTTTGCTCCTCAGCGGCCTGCCTGGCAGGGGTCTGGGCTTCCAGCACGACGCCCGCCCGCTCCGCCAGGTGCCGCAAAGTCTCCACGAAATCCCAGCCTTCCTTCTTCATGACATAGCCAAAGAGATCGCCGCCCTCATTGCACTGGCCAAAGCAGCGCCAGGTGCCGGTCTCCGGGAAGACGACAAAGGAAGGGGTGCGGGTATTGGCGTGGAAGGGGCAGAATCCGATGTAGTTCTTGCCGGTGCGGCGCAGCTTGACCGTCTCCGACACGATTTCCACAATTTCCAGGCGGGATTTGATTTCGTCAACAGCCGTCATAAGGTAACTGTAATGGAAAAGTTCACTTCCGGCAAGACCTAAACCCGGAAGTGACCCAGCTTACCCGGGTTGAAGAATTTCCGGAAGACAAAGAATATATCCACCGTTCGGCATTCTCAAGCGGATGTGTCTTGCATGGCCTGCTTGCCATGCCTTCAAGAGCAGACAATGACCGGCGCAAAAAACACGCACCTACCTTATTTTCGTGCTCTGCGAATGGGAAAGCTTTCCCTTTCCGGGAAAAACGGTTCT
>CALESS010000624.1 GCA_937907495.1 uncultured Anaerolineaceae bacterium | reverse complement strand
TTTCGTGGGTGATCAGGCCATTGCCCACCAGCTCCAGGTAATCGGCCACCCGCAGCACATCCACTTCTGCGCCGCCGGCTGCCAGTTGAACCGGCTCATTGGCCACGTAGACGACGATGGCCTGCTCCTGGTTGGCCGTCAGGGCCTCTACCTGGTTGAAACCGATGGAATCGAGGATTACATCGCTTTCCTTCAGGCCGCCCGCCTGCAACAGGGCGCGGAAGCCAATGTAACTGGCTCCATACAGGCCGGGGATGCCAATCTTGCGGCCGCGTAAATCCGCCGGGGTTTTCAGACCCTGGCTGGTAAACGCGGCCACACCCACCGGGTATTGCTGATACCAGGTCAGCACATAAACCAGGGGCAGCTCTTGTGACCGGCCGAGCAGCACCTGTTCGCCAGAGACCACGGCGAATTGCAGCTCGTTGGCGCCCACCAGGGCGGTGGCATCGGTTTCAAAGGAGTAATCCAGGTTGACCTCGATGCCCTGGGCGGCGAAGAAACCTTTTTCCATGGCTACATAGAGTGGGGCAAACTGGACGTTGGGTATGTAGCCCAACGGCAGGCGTACCTTCACCACCCCTGTTTCGGTTGGAGCGGCAGGGGCGGGTGGCGGGTTGCAGCCTGCCAGGAGGATGATGCAACTGAGAATGAGGAAAAATGACTTTCGCAGCATGATCAAGAGCCTTTCAAGATCGGGATGTGTGCCGGGTCCAGCCCAGCCAGCGATGCTCGGCAAGCACCACCAGGCCGTATAAAAACACGGCAAGCAAAATCAGGGTGAAGACGGCCACAAACACCAGGGCGGTATCGTACTGGCCGCGCCCCACATTGACCAAGAACCCCAGGCCGCGGTCTGAACCCACGAATTCTCCGACCACTGCCCCGATAACGGAGAGGGTGGCGCCAATCCGCAGGCCGCCGAGAAATACCGGCAGAGCCGAGGGCACCTCCAGGTAGCGCAGCATCTGGCGGCGGTCAGCCTTGAGGGAGTGCATGAGCTCGCGCAGTTCACGCGGTACAGCCCGTAGGCCGACGATGGTGTTGACCAGCACCGGGAAGAATACAATCAGCGCGCAGATCAGCACCTTGGAACCCAGCCCCGGCCCAAACCAGATCACCAGCAGGGGGGCGATTGCCACCACCGGCACCGCCTGGCTGGCTACCAGGTAGGGGGAGAGGAGTTTTTCAAGCAGGGGGGAGCGGGCCAGGGCGTAACCCAGCAGGGTGGCCAGGGAGACCCCCAGCCCCATGCCCAGCACCACTTCCAGCAGGGTGAAAAGGGTATGGCGCAGCAGGCTGCCATCCACCAGCGCTTGCCAGAAGCGCAGCGCCACCCGCCCCGGCGAGGGCAGGATAAATGAGGGCCAGCCGCCCCAGCGGGCCGCCGCCGCCCATAGGCCAAGCAGTACGAGGAGGGAAACCGGCAGCAGCCAGCGGCCATATTTCCGCAGGAAAGGTTTGAAATGATAGGTCAGGTGAATTTCCATAAAAAAAGCCCCGCCGTGGTTCGATCGGGGCTGATTCGCACTCACAGGCACGCAGAGAGCGAGCCTGATTCGTCACTCCTTCTTTCATCCGGACTGTACCGTCGGCCCCGGGTTTTCACCAGGTCATGCGCTGTTTTTTTGGCGCTCGTGGGCTTTCACCACCGATCGGGAATTTCACCCTGCCCCGAAGGATCACTGACAAGGGTAGTATAT
>CALESS010000623.1 GCA_937907495.1 uncultured Anaerolineaceae bacterium | reverse complement strand
GGCCTGATTGGCCTGGCGGCGATTTTTGTGGTGGTCATCCTGGTCGTCCGCGGCATCCGAACTCGTAAATAAAAGCCGGGCGCCCCGCACGAATGCGGGAACGCCCACTGGATCCGAACCAGCCATCCCTGCCTGTAGGTGTGGAATCTCCTCCCACCCCCCGGCAGGGAGGTTTTATTTTCCCGGCTCGCCATATAACTGGCGATGCACCAGGCTAAGCGCCCGCACTTGCTCAGCCGCATGATAGGAGGAGCGCACCAGGGGCCCGCTTTCAACCCATTTGAAGCCAATTTCCATGCCAAAGCGCCGGATTTCCTCAAATTCTTCCGGAGTGTAATACCGCACAATCGGCAGGTGCTTGCGGCTGGGCTGGAGGTATTGACCAATGGTCAAAATTTCCACCCCCCAGGACCGTAAATCCGTCATCACCTGCTTCACCTCCTCCATTTCTTCCCCCAGGCCTACCATCATGCCAGATTTTGTCAGCACTTCGGGGTCCAGCAATTTGGCATTGGTCAGGGTGGCCTGGGTCCAGGCGTACTGATCCTGGGGTTGAACCCGTTTGAACAGCCGGGGTACGGTTTCCACGTTGTGATTCAAAATTTCGGGCCGGGCATCCATCACGATTTTCAAGGCCTCCAGGCTGCCCTTGAAATCTGGGATCAAGACTTCCACCGAGCAGCCCGGGTGAAGCTGGCGGATGCGCCGGATGACCATGGCAAAAATCGGGGCGCCGCCATCCTTGCGCTCATCCCGGTTGACGCTGGTAATCACGGCGTGCTGCAAATCCATCGCCTTGACGGCCTGGGCAACCCGCTCCGGTTCCAGCCAGTCCAGGGCTTCCGGAGCGCCGTGCTTGATATCGCAGAAGCCGCACGTGCGGGTGCAGACATCCCCCAGCATCAGAAAGGTGGCAGTGCCAGAGCCCCAGCACTCGCCCATATTCGGGCAGCCAGCCTCTTCACAGACGGTGTGCAGGGCTTTCTTGCGCATCAGTCCTTGCAGCCACTCATAGGTTTCGCCACTGGGCGCACGGACTTTAATCCAATCCGGGCGGCGGGTGGGGGTTGTATCCATCCGCTCGGGGTTCACCCGGCTGCGGGTAGGGTCAGCAGGCATGGCACACTCCTATTCTTTTCTTTTACGGGAAAATTTTTCCTGGTACATGCGTTGATCGGCCAGGTCAAAGGTCTTGGTCAGCGATTGGCCAACTTCCGCCACCGCTCCACCGATGGAGATTTGCAGCGGTTGGTCGGATTGTTGGTTGATGCCAGCCAGGTTAACGCGCAAGCGCTTAATGGAAATATCCAGGGCTTTCTCGTCACAATCCGGCAGCAGGATGGCAAATTCATCCCCGCCAATGCGGGCTACAATATCCTCAAAGCGGAACGTATTGCGCAGCAACCGGGCCAGCCGGCGCAACAGATCATCCCCGATCAAATGGCCCAGGTTATCGTTGGTTTGCTTCAGGTTGTCAATATCCACCACAATAAAACCGACTGGACTCTGGCGGTTGCGGTTCAACAGTTTCATCTCTTGGTTGAAGTAGAAGCGGTTGTAGAGGCCGGTGAGGGCATCATGGTTGGATTGAAAGCGCAGCTTATCTTCCATACGTTTCCGATCGGTGATATCCCGAAAGATGGAGAAGCTGCCGAGGTATATTCCCCCGGGATCGAAGCGCGGGGTAGCCGTCACCAAGACCTGGCGGCGCTGACCATCCTTGCGCATGAAACCAATTTCATAAGTGGAGGCCTTGCCGGTTTTCCGCTCCGCAATCTGGCGGGAAAAAGCCGCTCTCTCCTCCGGGGGAATAAAATCGGCAATATTTTGGCCCACTATCTGCTCCACCGGCAAGCCCAGGATGCCTTCGGCTGCACCGTTGATGTACAGCACCTGACCATCGGCGGCAAAAATACCCGCGCCTTCCCCCTGGTTTTCCACCAGGGTGCGGTAGCGCTCCTCGCTGGCCCGCAGGGCAAGGTCCGCCTGGCGCTGCTCGGTGATATCCACCGCCACTCCCAGCATTCCCTCAATTTCCCCATTGGAATTGCGTAAGGGTGAGCAATGAGTCTCGAAGATATTGCCGCTCACGTTGATATCCTGGCTAAATGTCTCGCCGGAGAGGGCGCGTTGCAGCCACATCTCCACATCCTCCAGGTGGGGGAAGACCTGTTTGACATCTTTGCCAACCACTTCACCGGGTTTCAACCCCAGGGCGGCCAATCCCCGCCCTTCGGAAAGGGTGAACTTTCCCTGACGGTCCAGTGCGAAAACCACCATCGGCATGGAGGACAGAATGATTCGCAAACGGGCATCCTCTTCCAGGCTAAATCCTGTCGGGAAGAATTCACCCGAGAGGTGATTCAACCAATGCTGCAGGGTCTCGGCGGCGGCAGCCGGTTCCGTTGGAAGGTGAAAGGGATTGGGTTTGCACATTCCGCCCGCCATGACATACGGATGAGCGGTGAGAATATGCAGCAAGGATGGGGGGGGAAACAGGCGGCGGTCATAAAGGGTAAGGGCCAGGATTTGGCTGCCGGCAAGCCCTTGCAGTAGTTCCATTTCAAAGGCTTGCAACTCCAGCGGGGAATACTTTCGGGCAGCCCAACCCATCTCCACCGCCAGGCTCAGTCCGCTGAAACCCTGCTCGCGGGCCAGGCGGGCTTCATCCCGCAGCCAGTTGGCGAATTGGGTGCCATCCAGGCTGAGGGAGGCGAAAACCTTGCCCGCCCATTGGATGCGAAGCTGACCCTGCGGCTCAGCAGCTTGGCCTGACCGCAAATAATCCAACATGCTGGCATCGTGTGTTTCAGAAAGCAAGTACATCATCCGGTGGCCCCGCTCCACACCGGAACGCAAAAACGTGTACACCGCTTCCTTTTGCTCCGCCTCGGATTCAAATACCAGGCAAAGCGATTGTCCGACGGGAATCGCAGTGTGCTTCGTGCGGGAGTTTGGCTCAAACATGAAACGTCCTTTCCATTATCGCCCGGCAATTGTAAC
>CALESS010000622.1 GCA_937907495.1 uncultured Anaerolineaceae bacterium | reverse complement strand
TATGATATCTCCGCGGGGGGTAAAAACATATACCCGGTCCTCGAAGACATCGGTCTTCATTCCATCGACGAATTCTTGGGCGTCGGAAACATCCTGGCGCCATTCCATCAGACGGCGAAGCCAGTTGATGCGCTGATCGTAGGTATCGTCGCGTTTGCCTTTTTCTTTGTAAAGCCAGTGGGCGGCGATACCATATTCGGCGTTCTGATGCATTTCCGGAGTGCGAATCTGCACTTCCAGTGGTTTACCGTCATCGTAAATAACGGCAGTGTGCAGGGATTGATAGAAGTTATCTTTGGGGGCAGCGATGTAATCATCAAACTCGTTGGGGATGGGCCGCCAATGGATGTGAATGATGCCGAGAGAGGCATAGCAGGCGGGTACATCCCTCACGATCAGGCGGATGGCGCGCAGATCCCGCACCATTTCAAAGGGGCGGCCTTTTTCCACCATTTTCTTGTAAATGGAGTAAATATGCTTTGGGCGTCCGCTGATTTCAGCGTGGATGCCTTCTTTCTCAAGGATGGATTTGACGTTGAGAATGATGTTTTCCACCTGGACTTCGCGATTGGTCCGGCGTTCCGCCAGGTTCTCGGCGATTTCTTTGTATTTTTCGGGGTTGGTGTAACGGAAACCTAAATCTTCAAGCTCCCATTTCATGTGCCAGATACCAAGACGGTTGGCAAGGGGGGCAAAAATATCCAGGGTTTCCTGGGCGATGCGCCTTCGTTTGCCCTCCGGCATGAAGCCCAGCGTACGCATGTTATGCACCCGGTCGGCCAGTTTGATGATGACGACCCGAATATCTTCTCCCATGGCGAGGAAGGTCTTACGCAAGGTCTCATTGCGCATATCCTTGCGGCGGGTGCGTTCTTGAGGTTCGGGAGCGGATTCTACTGGCTCCTCCGCGGATTGCCCGTTTTCGGCGTGTTGATCGGCGCGGGAAACACGCGGCAGGTTGGTGAGCTTGGTGACGCCATCTACGAGGCGGGCGGCTTCTTCACCAAATTCGGCCTTGATATCATTGAGGGTGACGGCGGTATCCTCCACGGTATCGTGCAACAATCCAGCGATGACAACCACCGGTGGCACGCGCATTTCCGCCAGGATGCCCGCCACAGCCACACAATGGGTGATGTAGGGTTCACCGGACGCTCTTTTTTGCGTTTCGTGAGCGGTCTCGGCGAACCGATAGGCGCGCATGATGAGATCCCGGTCAACCAGGTTGTAGATTTCGGGCAGGGAATCCATTAATTGATCAATAAACATGAGAACCTTTAATTGCGGCGAGAAAATACCGTGCCGATAGTATACAGTGCTCAGGCCTCCGGGGCAAGAGTAAATCCACCTCTGAACAATGATAAAATCAAGCAGAATTGAAGAGGAGAAAAAATATGGGCGACCGATTGGATGAATTCAAGGCGTATCGGGAACGGATGAACGAACGAATTCTGGAGATTGACCATCCCGGGATTAAGCGATTTTTCAACCTGGATACCGTGGCTTACAAAGATGGCGCGTTGACAGCCCGAGAAAAAGAGATGCTGGGACTGGTGGCTTCACTGGTATTGCGCTGCAATGATTGCATTGATTATCACATCATCCAGTGTGTGAGAGTGGGATTGCGGGATGAGGAGCTTTACGAATTGTTCAACGTTGGGTTGGTGGTGGGGGGATCCATCGTTATTCCGCATTTGCGGCACGCCGTGGAGACCCTGGACATGTGCAGGCACCAGGAATGATTTGTCCGCCGACGCTGCCGACCTTCCAGATTGGAAATCTACCCATTTTTGGTGACCTGGTGCTTGCCCCGATGGATGGCTATTCCGATCTGCCTTTCCGGCGGCTGGCTCGGGCGTTGGGCAGCGCGATGAGCTACACCGAATTTATCAATGCGGGCGAGGTGTTTCATCCCCATGCCAGATTGGCCCAGCGGTTGGAGTTCACGGTAGAAGAAAGACCGTTGATTTACCAGCTCTATGACCATGTACCAGAGCGCATTCTTG
>CALESS010000621.1 GCA_937907495.1 uncultured Anaerolineaceae bacterium | reverse complement strand
TTTCTCCCGCACTTTCAGGTGTCCCAGCTCCAGGTTGGGAACCAGGCTGCCATCCACAAAGAGGGCTGAGCCGATCCCCGTCCCCAGCGTAATCATCAAAATCACCTGCCCGGGAAAGTCTTTTCCCACCCCGTAGTGGATTTCCGCCAGCCCGGCTGCATCGGCATCGTTGACCGCATGAAATTCACAGTTACTCGCCTGGGAGAATAAGCGCTCCACATCCTTGCCCACCCAACTGTCATCAATATTGGCCGCGGTCATCACCACCCCATGCTGCACCACCCCCGGAATCGTGCCCCCCGCCGCTCCGTGGTAACCAAAACCCCGGCAAATTTCCGCCACCACAGCCGCCACTTCTTTGGGTTTGGCGCCTTCCGGGGTGGGGATGCGGATGCGCGGCTGAATTAATTCACCCTTCACCACATCCACCAACCCGCCCTTGATTCCCGAACCTCCGAAGTCTATCCCCAGTCTGATCATGGTTCCTCCTTCCGACCTTGCCTATGGACAGGCATTCTGAACTTGCTCTTCAAAGGTGATTGCAAAATTATGCCGCCCGCTGCCATCACAAGCCGCCCGAAAGTAGTAATAAGGCGTTTGGGCGGGTTGGGCAACCGATTGCAACGCCTCCAACGATGGGTTGGCAATCGGCCCCGGCGGTAATCCGCGGTACTTGTAGGTATTATATGGCGACTCTACCTCCAAATCCGCCAGGCTGAGCGGATTGGTCCACCAGCCTCCGCGGCCCTGCTGGTAACCCAGTGCATACTGCACACTCGGATCGGTATCCAGTTTCATATCAATTGCCAGCCGGTTGAGGAAGACGGAGGCGATCATCGGCATTTCATCCGCCACAATCGCCTCGCGTTGGACAATCGAGGCCAGCGTCACTGCCTCGGCCAGCGTCAATCCCTGGCGCTGAAAACCTTCCCGCAGGGCAGGAGAAACTTGCTCAAAAAAACGATTCACAAAAAGAGTCAAAACCGCTTCGGCTGTGTTTTCGCGGTTCAACTCATAAACCCCTGGATACAAATATCCTTCCAAACTAACTCCTTGCGGCCAACCCTCACCCACGATTTCCATGGTCGGGCGTTGGGCCGCGGCGATAAACGCGGCGGGCTCCACTTGCA
>CALESS010000620.1 GCA_937907495.1 uncultured Anaerolineaceae bacterium | reverse complement strand
GAAGTTTTCGATCCCGTTCTCAAAAAAGAGGATGTCATCCGGCTGCTGGGCAGGGAAAAATTTTCCGACCTCGAGGAAATCACCCGCCGCACTTCCATACCCGGGGTTGCTACCGGCCTGGCATGGACACCTTTCGGCGGTGAGGTTCTCTTTATCGAAGCCAACCAGATGCCCGGGAGCAAGGGTTTCCAGGTTACCGGTTCGGTGGGGGGGGTTATGCAAGAATCTGCCCGGGCCGCCCTGTCTTACATCCGGGCTCACGCCGCTCAGTTGGGCATCGCCTCAGATTTTTACGACACAATTGATATTCATCTCCATGTTCCCGCCGGTGCGCAGCGCAAAGATGGTCCTTCCGCCGGCATTACCATGATCACCGCCCTGGTTTCGCTGCTTACTGCCCGGCCTGTAAAATCAAACATTGGCATGACGGGCGAAATCACCTTGCGGGGCCTCGTCCTGCCCATCGGTGGCGTCAAGGAGAAAGTTCTCGCCGCTCACCGCGCTGGTCTCACCACCATCATCCTTCCCCGCCGCAACGAACCCGACCTGGAAGACCTCCCTGATGAAGTCAAGAAAGATATTGAGTTCAAACTGGTGGATACGGTGGATGAAGTTCTGGAAATCGCCTTTGAGACCCCGCCCGAAACCAAAAAGCGCAAGCGCAAACCAAAAACAGAAATCACTGGGGGAGAAAACCAGCCATGAAAAAAGTGATGATTATCGAGGATGATTTAACCACCCAGACCCTGCTCACCACCTTGCTCGGTTTTGAAGGCTACGAAATCCTTCTGCCGGAGAAGGTGGATCAAGAGATCATTCTACGAGATATTGTCAAACTGGCCCCGGATTGTATCTTGATGGATGTTCACCTCCGCAGGGTGAACGGTATCTCCATATTGCGAAAAGTCCGCGAGGACCCCAGCCTGCAATCCCTGCTCATCATCATGACTTCTGGTGAGGATTACTCCTTCGAATGCAAGAAATGGAAAGCCAATGGCTTCCTTATGAAGCCCTATATGCCCGACGATCTCACCCAGATGATTGACCGCCTGCTCAACCCCACCCCTGCCGAATGAACGATATCCAAATCCGTCCATTTGTTTTTCCCACCGATTACGAGGCAGTCGTCCAATTTTGGGATTCTGCGGGGGAGGGCATCCGCCTGCAAAGGTCTGATCAACCCGAAGAAATTCAGAAGAAAATTGCTCGTGATCCGGATTTGTTTCTGGTGGCTTGTGATGGCGGGAAGATTATCGGCACCGTCATGGGCGGGTTCGACGGTCGGCGGGGGATGATCTACCAACTGGCGGTAGAACCTGAATACCGCAGAAAAGGCCTCGCGACCCGATTAATGGCTGAAGTGGAGAGTCTTCTCAAGGCCAAAGGCTGCATTCGTTGCTACCTGTTTGTTACCCCCGAGAATCAACTCGCCATGCAATTTTATTCTGACTTAGGCTGGGAGAGAATGACGATCATTCCCTTCGCGAAAGACCTGCTCGATGATTAAATGCGCCATCCTTACCATTTCCGACCGCTCCTTCCGGGGAATTCGGCCTGATCTATCCGGCCCGGCCCTCCAAACCCTGCTGGAAGCGCAAAACTGGCTCGTCAGCGGGATGCGAATCGTCCCGGATGACCTGCATCTGATCGCTGAAACATTGATGGAGTGGGCGGATTCCGATCAGCACAACCTCATTCTAACAACCGGCGGCACCGGCTTCGCCCCGCGGGATGTCACCCCCGAAGCAACCCTCTCCGTCATTCAACGCCTGGCGCCCGGTCTGGCGGAAGGAATGCGCCTGAGCAGCCTGCAAAAAACGCCTCATGCGATGCTTACTCGTGGAGTTTGTGGCATCCGTGGCCGGGCACTGGTAATCAATCTACCTGGCAGCCCCAAAGCCGCGGTCGAGAATTTGGAAGCGATCCTTCCTGTTTTGCCCCACGCCATCGAATTGCTCCTGGATTCCTCAGAGAGCGAATCCCACCACCAATTCCCTGCCTGATTAACTCAACCCTTCCAATGCTTGCTTCAGGTCCGTTCCATTCTGAACCATCAAAATGGGAATGGGGTATTCGCCAAGCCGCTTCAAAAGCTCATCCCCTTCCCCTTCACTCCCTCCAAAGGACGAACTTTCCATCATCACCACAATGGGATGGATATTCTTCCGCAACAAGCGCTCCACCGAGACCACCACCGTCTCCGACCGGGTGGTGGTGATTAATATCGCTGTCGAACCCCGGGCAAAATGCTGCATGGCAGTATCCACCAGGCCATGCAAAGGCATCTCGCCTTCGGGCTTAATAAACGCCAGCGTTTCCAACAACTTACCCAATTGCCTCTCCCCTTTCTCGGCTGGCAATGTCACCGTCATCTGACCGGCACATACCAATCCTACCGATTCCCCTCGGGTAAGAAAATAATCCGCAATGGATGCCGCCGCGCTCACCGAGTACTCGAATGAATCCGGCGGCAGGCTGACCTGGAATTTTTGACCCAAAACCCATAACCGATCCTGTCGTTTTGGCGCTCCTGGCAGATGAATATTGGCTCGCGTGCTTTCCTCTCCATCCAGAAGGATCCACACGTCCGCCTGTGGATCCTGGTCAAACTCCTTCACCATGAAGCGGTCTTTGCGGGCTGTCATCGGCCAGTGAATTCGGCTCAGTGCATCTCCAGGCGCGTACTCACGGATGCCCGCTGCGTGCGGTGTCACCTCTTGAGTTTTTCTCCACAGCACCTTACCGCCGGATAAGTAACCTGGCGGAAACGGAAACCGATTCAACTTCACCATGTAAGGCATCACCAACAACGTCTGGTTAGTCGGGAAAACGACTCTTTTTTCAAACAACCCCAGCGGATCACCAGAGGAGATGGTGGTGGGGCCAAGGTGAAACAAACCCCGCCTGGTTAACAGGGTATACGCCGAAAAGCTGCGCACCTCCCCGGAACGCAGCCCCGAAATCACCCGCGATGCGTTTGCCTGAGGCAGGTCGGAGCCATCCTGCACTTCCACCCACAACCGGCCTGTGCGTGACCGGTTGGTGATGATGAACCGCTCTTCTAAAACCTGCCCTAATTGTTGTTTGAACCCCCTCACACCCCGTTCCAGTTGGAGTCCATTCAATGAAAACACAGTCCAAATCAGGCTGATCAAAATCAACAGCAGCCCCAGGTAGAAGATGCGCGTCAACGTTGCGCTTCTTGTAAAAACGTATCCAATGAGCGCCACCGCGGAAACGCTGACTACCCCCCAGAAGGCAGACCGCAGAACCACTTTACCTCACTTTGGCTGTGAAATCACCGCTGGGAATGGGCGTTGTAGATAGAAGCTCTTCGATGATCATGGACGAGGTGATATTCTTCATCCGCGTGGCCGGGCTTACCACCACCCGGTGGGCAAGCACCGCCCCGCAGATAGACTTAATGTCATCGGGCAGTACATAATCCCGTCCCGCCATGGCTGCAATCGCCTGCCCCGCCCGGAATAACCCCAGGCTGCCCCTTGGGCTGGCGCCCAGGTACACATCCGGATGTGCCCGGGTAGCCCGAGTCAGATCCACGATATACCGTTTCACCGCCGGCGAAACGTACTCCTTTTTGATCGCATCTTGAAACCGGCGCAACTCCTCCTCGGTGGTCACGGGTTCCAGGGTTTCGATCGGATGTCTTAGTTGTTGCAGCTCCAGAATGTTGATTTCCTCCGCCAGGGCCGGGTAACCCAGGTGAATTCTCAATAAAAAACGGTCCAATTGAGCTTCGGGAAGTGGAAAAGTCCCTTCATATTCAATCGGGTTCTCGGTTGCCAACACCAGGAAAGGATTTGGCAAAGGGTGAGTAATCCCATCCACCGTGATCTGCCGTTCCTCCATGGCTTCCAACAAGGCCGATTGCGTTTTGGGAGTCGCCCTGTTAATTTCATCTGCCAAAACAATCTGGGACATGATCGGCCCCGGGCGGAATTCAAACTCCCGTGTCGCCTGGTTGAAGATGGAAACCCCCGTCACATCACTGGGCAGCATGTCCGGTGTGAATTGCAGCCGATTGAATGAGCACGCCAGCGATTTTGCCAGGCTGCGCGCAAGCATGGTCTTGCCAACGCCCGGGACATCTTCAATTAACAAGTGCCCCTGGCAAAGCAGCCCGATCAGAACTTGGTGAATGGTCTTGCTCTTCCCTACAATCACCTTTTCCAAATTTCGGGTGAGTTTATCTGTGAAAACTTGGACTTCGTTCATTTTCTTAGGGTTCCTTTATAGAAGGTTTCCGAAAGGCAGACAACAAACCCCATATTAACACAAAAAGGATACTCAAGCCACTCCCAATTGCCCCGATCCAAATAGATACGGGCCGGTATCGCCACTCGATCATATGCGAACCCTCTTCAACCCGCACCGCCTGGAAGAGATAATCGGCCCGGTAGTTGGTGGTGGTTTTCCCATCTAGGCTGGCCTCCCAACCCGGATACCAGGTATTCGCCAGCAATACCCAGCCTGCTGATTTCGTTTCAACCTCAACCCGCACCGCATTCGCCTGCTCATCGTATTTTATTTCGGCTGCCATCGTGTCACAATTAGCATTCGAATATTCAGGGGATCCTTCCAGGATCATCCAGGTTATCTCATTCTCTTTTTTCAACAACGCTTCCAGCCGGGGAAGGACTTCCTCTCCATCGTCCACCCATTCCACGCAATTCTTCCATTGCACCGTTTCCCGGGGATTCAACGGCTCAAAGGCAACTCCTTCCACCGTGTCCGTTACTCTTTTCTCCTCCCAACCTACATGCATCCGTTCCAGTTCCTTCGCCCGGCCTGCCGGTGGTAAACCCTCCAACCAGTGCATAAATAGGCTGTAGCGTTCCGGCGTCAGTGGATCAAAATTATTCGCTGAAGGGATACCATCGAAAAGGTTCAGATTGGGCAGTAAGCTATTGCGAAAGTTATCAAAGCTCTCAAGGGGCTTTAAGTCACTGAACCGAAAGAAGCGGCTGAACTTGAGCAGGTATTCCTCCTTCGCCGGGAGGTAAACCCGGCTGCCTGATTGCTGTATTTCCACGACCGCTCTCGTTGGCGGTGCAGCATAATTGGAGATTTTCGTGGTCGGATTCAAGCCCCGGTTGGCGATCAGTAAGTCGAGCAAGACAATTCCCGCCACTACCCAGCGGGCTGTCAGGCTAAATTTCTTACCGGTTGCTGGTGCTCTCAACATGAGAAATCCCAGCGCCATTCCGAATATCCCCGCAAGGATGAACGACTCGGAAAATGTTGACTGGATTTGCGGCATGAACAACCTCGCACCTGCTGCTCCCATCATGACTGCTGCCATCCCCACCAACAGGAAACGCAGCCTCTTTGCATTTTTGCCTGTCGGCTTTTGAAGGCGGTCCATTTGCACTCCCGCCAGCAGACTTAAAGCAAAAACCGTTAGCATATTCCAGCGGGTCGGCGCCTGGAACATATTGAAGGTCGGAATATGCTGGTACAGCCCCGGGAACAGTGGTGTGTTATCCCCCAGCGCCAGAATAAAAGATACAACCACAACGACCCACAAGAATCCGGTCATGAATCGGAAGGGATTCTTCTGCGGGTTATTCAAGATCGGGGTGGATTTCCGCTTTGTTCCCCGGGGGAGGAGAAGTGTAAGAAAAGCCAGCATCACCGGAATGAGACCGATATAAATGGCGTCCTCCCAGTAGGCGGCGTATCCCCAGTAACTGCCATCCCCTGGTGTGCCGAAAAGGTTCGGGAAAACCAGGGTGAGGATTCTCCAGGGCCAAAACGAATAAACCATCGCCTGTTGATAACCATACGCATCTGCGCGTTGAGAATTCATCAAATACTCGGCGGTGGGGATTAATTGAATGGCCGAAATGGCAGCCGCCGCCAACCCGCCGGCTGCCAGGCGCAGCAGGCTTTGGATCGCCAACCGCCAACTTCTACTTCGCCAGCAGCCCATCCCAACCCAGGCTCCGGCTAACAAAAGACTGTACCAGGTGAATTGGGCATGACCAGCCAGTAATTGCATCGTGAAGAAAAGAATGAACAGATACGGCAGAAACTTCTTGCTTTTTACCACTCCCTCGAGCGGGTTTGCAATCTCGGATACTGCCAGCAATACCCAGGGCATCCAACTTCCTGCCCAAATCATCGGGAAAAAGCTGCCGCGTCCGATCCAGAAACTACCGAGCGAGAAGGCCAGCCCCGCCAGAATTTGCCCCATCTCTCCCAGGCCGAGGCGCTTCATCAATCGGGCTGTCCCCACCCCCGCCCAGGCAATGTGCGCGCAGAGCAGCAGACCGAACCCCCAGACCATCCCCTCCGTCCCGCCCAGCCACCCCAGGATGAACAATATCCAACCCGGTGGATAAAAAACAGCCAGTTGGTAATTCGCCAGCAGCGTTGCACCCATCCCATT
>CALESS010000619.1 GCA_937907495.1 uncultured Anaerolineaceae bacterium | reverse complement strand
GGGATCGTAGAGCAGGTAGACATCGGCATCGGTGAGCAGCCATTTGGCGATGGCAGCTCAATCCGCAGTATTTCCTGGAATTCGGACCAGGAATTATGGATCAGCCTGGCCGGGCTGGAGATCAGGGAGAGATAAGTGAAAGCAGAAACCTTGACCTCCAACTCACCTCAAGCCCGGGTCAGCCGGAAGGAATGGCGGTTCGCAGGCCTTGTGACGCTGGGTCTGCTGCTATTGACCGGCTTGCCCTATTTGTTTGCTCAACTCACCGCACCCGATGGGAAGCACTTCATGGGGTTCATCCTGAATGTTTCCGACCATGCGCAATATTTGTCATGGTATAAGGGCTTTCAATCCAACTGGCTCATTCCCAACCGGTTGACATCCGAGGCCAACCCGGCAATATTCTTCAACTTGCTGTGGTGGGTGTTGGCCCAGGTGGGTAAGGTCAGCGGCCTGGGATATGCCTGGGTCTATCAGATTTTACGTTTCTTCTCCGGGTTTGCCTTCTTCCTGATGGCTTACTGGTTCATCGCCCGTGTGTTCAAAGACCTGCTCCAACGCCGGTTGGTCTTTTTGCTGCTGGCGCTCAGCTCCGGCCTGGGGTGGGTTCTGGTGCTGCTGAAATATACCCTTCTGCGGGGGGAACTCATCTTCCCACTGGATGTATATGTTGCCGAAGGCAATACCTTGCTGTGCTTGATGGCATACCCCCACTTCCTTGAGGCCGGGGCGTTCATCCTGGCTACCCTGGCTTGTTTGCTGGTGGGAGAGGAGCAAGGGCGGCTGCGTTGGGCTGTGGCTGCCGGGGTTGTGGCTTTTTTGCTTGGGTGGCAGCACGGATATGATCTGTTGATCGTGTGGTCCATCCCCATTTGTTATGCGCTCTGCCGCTGGGTATTGGAGCGGCGTTTTCCAACCTATTGGTTTAAAGCCATGCTCATCACCGGGTTGATCTCCTGCCCGCCGGCCATTTATAACGTTCTACTGACCCGGCTGGACCCCACCTGGTCGGAAGTGTTGGCGCAATTTGCCAATGCGGGGGTCTATACCCCGAACCTGTTGCATTTCTTCATCCTCATGGGTCTGCCATTGATGATGTCTCTTCTCACGGCGATTGGGGTGATCTCCAGCAATGTCCGCCAGCAATGGGCTGAATTGCGGCAAAATCCCATGCTTCTGTTCTTGCTGGTCTGGTTTTTTGCGGGCTGGCTGTTGACCTATATCCCAACCGATTTTCAAATTCACATGATTAATTCCTGGCAGATGCCGGTGATTCTGCTGGCAGGAATCGGATTGTTCCGCTGGGTGGTTCCCTGGCTGCAAGTGCGTTTCTCGGCCCGGCGGATGGGGTTGTGGGCCGGCGGAATTTTGATCGCCTTTTGCGCGCTGACCAATTTGTATTTGTTTGCCTGGCGGTTTTATGACCTGCACCGTTATGATTATCCCTTTTTTCTGCGTGAGGACGAAGTTACGGCCATTTATTGGCTCGAGGAGAACACCCCGCCCGATGCTGTGGTGCTGAGCAGCCTGGAGGTGGGCCAGTACATCCCCGGCCTCAGCGGCCGCAGTGCTTTTCTTGCCCACTGGGCACAAACCATTCGTTTTTACGAGAAGCAGGATGTAGTTGCCAGGGTATTCTCCCCAAAGCTGCCGGAAACCGAAAGGATGAAACTGCTGCAGGACTATGGAGTGGATTACGTCATCAGCGGGCCGGCGGAACACCTGCTGGGCGGGGCAGATGAAGACCCCTTATTGTTTTGGGAGCCTGTCTGGATGGATGGTCAGAGCAGTACCCTGACCCAGGTCTTTAGCGTGGGTGAGGTTGCGGTTTATGAGGTAATCACGCAGACCGGGGGAACATCCCCATGAGACGTAGACTGTCTGTGGCTGTTCCGTATGTTTTGCTGTCTCTCCTGGTTGTGCTGCTGCTGACGTGGAAGCTGGGAATGTACCCTTTGCTGTGGTATGACGAGGGCAGCCGGATCAACCTCAGCCGCACTTTCCTGGAAACAGGGGTTTTTGCTACCTATTCGAGTAATGGCTTTCATCCCTTTAACGCTTGGGTGATTGCCAATCCATTGGATGTACTTTCAACTGCCGGGGCGATGCTGATCCTGGGAAATAGTGCAGCGGATTTTCGCCTGGCGATGATGCCCTTCACTTTGTTGGGAATCCTTCTCATTATCTTGCTTTCGAGGCAGATGTTTGGAAAATGCGCGGGTTGGGTGGCGGCGCTCGCGGTTCTGGCTGCCCCGCCCCTGATGGGCAGTGGATTCTTGTTGATTGGCCGCCAGAATTTGATTGAGAATTCCTCTTTTGCTCTTTTGATGCTCAGTTTTTATTTATGGTTCCATGCCTGGGATACACGGAAAGCCGGTTGGTCGTGGCTGGGCGGGATTGTCTTGGGACTGGCGCTCATCTCCAATTTCCCGTTGATGATTTGGGTGTTGCCAACCTTAACACTGATCTGGCTGGGCAGGTGGTTTCAGAATCGAAAACGCTCCGCTCCAGAAATTGCCCAGATTGTGGCCGCGTTGATTGTGATTATCAGTTGGTATGGGGTGAGCTTTTTGTTCACCCCGGAAGCAAGCCGAGGTTTGAACCTGGCAACGTTGGGGGATTCCGCCAGACAGCAGTTATTCAATGGCCTTGGCGGAAAAATTCTCACCACCACCTCCGTTGCGATGTTTGGGGTGATGATCCTCACCTCATGGATCACCCTGATGGGCTTGTTTCAATCGCCCTCGAAGCAATGGTTCACCACCCCCGCCGATTGGAAGCGGGCTACGCTGGGGGTGAGCGTTCTGTTGTGTGCCTTCTGGTATTTTTTCTTCTCCATCGGGTGGCCGCGCTATGCTTTTGCCGGCTGGATGTTCACCCTCATGCTTTTGGGAGGGTGGGGATACCAGGTCGTGATGAAAACGGTGAAATGGATTAGTAAAGAGAACCCATGGATAATGAAACAGTTTCATTGGTTGATTGAAGCCGGATTGATAATGATCATGCTGATTTCGTACGGATTGCCTTTGCTGAAGGTCAACGGTCCGGTTGCGGTGGAGCAAACAGCCCAATTTATCAATACACAAATTCCACCGGATGCACTCATTGAAACAACGGAGATGGAACTGTTTGGCGTCTCCCGGCACTGGGATTTCCACTATCCTTCCTACGAATATATTCTGGATGCGACGAAGCAAATTTATTTTTACCGAAGAAACCCGAGCATTCCCTACAACCCGGTTGCGGCTGATCCCGATTACCTGATCACCGGACCGCTTTCCGATTGGACCGGGCTGTATTGGAATTCCGGCATCATGGAGGCGGAATTTGAGAAAATTACAGAATTCCCCCCCTACACGGTATTCCAACGGATCCGCTGATCAGGTTCTTGCAAAGATGAATAACGGAGGTTGATCATGAAACAGAAAATCATAAACTTTTTGCCCTACCTGCTCTTTGGCTTATTAGGACTGGTTCTCATGGTCTACAAAATTGGTCAATATCCCTTGCTCTGGTATGATGAGGGGGCGCGCCTCATTGTGAGCCGAACGCTGGCGGAAACAGGCCAGTATGCTTCTTATTCCGTGGATGGCTTTTTGCCTTTTAACCCCTGGATCAGTGCCGGCCCCCTGGATGTGCTCTCTGTGGCAGCGGCCATAGCCCTGTTCGGCAAGCAGGTATCCATTATCCGCCTGGCGATCGTTCCGTTTGGGCTGCTAAGTATGTTCATGATCCTGATCTTCGGGCAGAAATTGTTCGGAAAAACTGCCGGGTGGGTGGGGGCATTGCTGGTGTTGGCGGTCCCACCCATGTTGGATAACAGCTTCCTCCTGATGAGCAGGCAGTTCATGTCAGAAAACACCTCCACAGCCATGGCCCTGGTGGGGATATTCCTGTGGTTTCGCACCTGGCAGACGGGGAAGACCCCGCTGGCGTGGCTGGGCGGAGCTATATTAGGCCTGGGAATGATCTCCAAGACCCAGGCTGCCATCTGGTTGATGCCGGCGCTGGGGGTGGTATGGCTGCTGCGGTTGATTCAGGATCGCAAACGATCCTTGCGGGAGGTGAGCTTCCTGGTGGCGGCGTCATTGGTAATTGTTGGCTGGTATTTGTTTGTCAACTTGCAGGTGCCCGCGGAGTTACGAGCCAGCAATTTGCTTAGTACCCAGGCTTCGGTGCGCTTGTTGCTGCTCACCCTGGAGCCAAGGATGACTTCAACCACGGCGCTGGTGGTCGCAGGGGTGATGTTCCTGGTCTCCCTGTTTGTTTTGTTTGATTTGCTGCGCCCGAGCAAAGCACCGCGCCTGGCAACCCCGGTTGCCTGGGGCCAGGCGATGCTGGCGATCGCCAGTTTATTCTGCGCGCTCTGGTTTCTCTTCCTTTCTATCCGCTATCCGCGGTATACCTACACGGGTTGGATCTTCACGTTAATGCTGGCCGGTTGGATTTTGTGGCGGCTGGAGAGATACTTCATAGGGTGGAGCGTGTTGAATCGCCTGCAATTGAAGCACTGGCTGGTTCCGGCGACCCTGGCTTTGCTGGTTCTCATCACCCTTGCCGGGCATGGATTGCCCCTGGTGCGCACGCAGGGCATAATTGCTGTTGAAGAGACCGGCCAATTTATTGACGAAAATATCCCGCCAGAGGCGGTGATTGAAACGACAGAAATGGAAGTATTCGGCCTGACAGATCACTGGCAATTCCATTTTGCGCCGAATTCAACCATTCTAACAGCCACCCACCAGATTTTTTACGAACAAGTTCCGCCGGATGTGAAGTATGAATTTCTGACCGGCGATCCGGATTACCTGATCACCGGCACTTTCTCGGATTGGTTACTTCTCTACTGGAATACCGGATTGGTTGAGTCGGAATTTGTGAAAGTGGCTGAATTTCCACCTTACCGGGTGTTTCAGCGAAAGCGATAGCGGTAAAGAGAGTGATGATGAAAAAGCTGCGTTGGATACTTCTTTTCTGCCTGATCTGCCTGGCTTCGGCCGGGAGGGAGGTGCAAGCCCAGGAAAATGGCTGGTCTTCCCCGGTGCGCTTATCTTCGGAGAAAGTTTCAGCCTGGTTTCCGGATATTGTGGCGGATCCATTTGGCCGTCTGCATGTGGCCTGGTCGCAGGCAACGGGCAATTTTGACAACGTGATGTACACCTCCTCCGATGATGGGGAAACCTGGTCGGCTGCCAATGACATCATCGCCATCCCGGCCGAGCGCGGCAGTGAAGCCACGCGCCCCCGGCTGGTGGCAGATGATGAGACCAACCGGCTGGTGCTTTTTTACCGGTACAACCAGGTCTTCGTTTCGGAGGCCGATTCAGGGGCAGCAGCCCGAGCCAGTGCCTGGAAGAATGCGATCACCATCAGTACCATTGACCAGGTGGCTTATTATTCGGATGCGGCAATAGATGAAACCGGTAAACTGCATGCGTTGGTCACCTGGAATGTGCCCTCTCTGACCTGCGAGATTTGCTATCATGTGTTTTACCGCAGCCTGGAGAAGGATGCCAGCCAATGGTCGGTTGCCCGGGATATTTCCATCCTGGATCATGGAGCAGCAAAGCCCAGCCTGCAAATTGATCAGCAGGGCATTCTGCATGCCATTTGGGAAGCCAGTGATGAAGGTGGTGGGGCTTATGGAAATGTTACCTCACCTGCTTACCTGGTGTACACTCATTCATTCGATGGGGGCAGTACATGGACGGAGCCGCTCCGCCTGGATGCAGTGCGGAGCCAGAGTCGGAATCCGGCCCTGGCCCAGGATGGGACGGGGCAATTGGTGATGACCTGGCTGGGTCTGCCAGAGGATAAAATCTATTACCGCCTCTCTGCGGATGGGGGAGAGAGTTGGTCTACCCCCAGGCAAATCCCGGGGGTTTCCGGCGGCTGGGACCTTTATAATACGTTGCTGGATGGTGGCAGCATGGCGGTGGATGCGAGCGGGAATCTGCACTTGGTCCTGGTTGGCCGGGTTACCGGGGTTATCGGGCAGTTGCAAGTACTTCATCTCACCTGGGATGGCGATGCCTGGTTGGAACCGGATGTGGTAAGCACCTTTGATGGCGATGTGCCCGAATGGCCGCGGATTGCCATCTCCGGGGGGAACGTGCTGAATGTGGTTTGGACCTTGCGGGATGAAGCACACGTTTGGGATACAGAGAATGGGAATTACACCATCTGGTATGCGGAGCTGAAAACGACAGCCACCGCCATAAAACCACGGCTGCGCCCCACCTCTACAGCCACACCCGAAGCAGCCGGAATGCCGGTAACGCAGACCGGTGATCCGGCAGTGATTGAGATCACGGAAACAGCCATTCCTGCTGTGACCATTTCTCCAACCACCACCGTCCCGCCCGATTATATTCCAGGAGAAAACGCCTTCTACAAAGAGATGGACTACCTGAAGTTGATAGCCGCCGCCATGATTCCAGCCGCGTTGTTTATCGGATTGATTTTCCTCATCATCTTCGTTAAGCGGTCAAAGAAACATTAAGATGGAGGAATCGGGATGAGAATCTTGTTTGTTGTGCCCTATGTGCCCTCCCGTATTCGCATCCGGCCGTATGAATTTATCCGCTTCCTGGGCCAGCGAGGGCATTCGGTGACGGTGGTGACCCAACCGGGTAATTCACAGGAATGGGCAGATGTTGAGAAACTGCGAACCATTTGCGAAACGGTTATGGCACTTGAGATGCCAGGCTGGCGGAGCCTGCTGAATTCCGCTCTGGCAGTGCCGGGTAAGGCGCCTTTGCAATCGGTCTATAGCTGGAATCCGCTGCTGGCTGAAAAGTTGCTGATGTTGACAGATGAAAATAACCGCGCCGGAAATTTTGATGTTGTGCATGTCGAACATCTGCGGGGGGTGCGCTTTGGTCTGTACTTGAAGCGCCAACGAAGCCTCCCGGTCGTCTGGGACAGTGTGGATTGCATCAGCCACCTGTTCCGGCAGAGTGCCCGGAGTAACCCGCGGCGGGTGAGCCGGTTGCTTAACCGCTTTGATTTGCCGCGCACGGTGGCTTATGAACGGCAAGTTGTGCACCAATTCGACCGGGTGTTGGTAACCTCGGCTGTGGACCGCCAGGCGTTTCTGGATTTGCAGCCCCCGGGCGGGGTGGTTCCGCGAATTGAAGTCATCCCGCAGGGGGTGGACCTGGATTATTTCCAGCCCAACCCCTCTGGCAGGGAGGCCGATACCATCGTGGTGAGCGGGAAGATGAGCTATCATGCCAATGTTCGAATGGTATTGCAATTGGTTAAGGAGATCATGCCGCTCGTCTGGCAGCAGAATCCGCAGGTGAAAGTATGGGTGGTGGGCAAGGACCCGACCCCGGAACTGCAGAAATTAGCGGGGGATGGGCGTATCCATGTGACGGGGGAGGTGGAAGATGTACGCCCTTATTTACAGCGGGCGGCAGTGGCAGCCGCCCCGGTCTGCTATGGGGCCGGCATCCAAAACAAAGTGTTGGAGGCCATGGCTTGTGCCACTCCGGTGGTTGCCAGCCCGGCGGCGGTATCTGCTTTGCAGGTGAAAGTCGGAAAAGATGTGCTGGTGGCAGAATCGGCGGAGGGTTTTGCGGCAGAAATTCTGAAACTCCTGCGGGATATCCCCTCTGCCA
>CALESS010000618.1 GCA_937907495.1 uncultured Anaerolineaceae bacterium | reverse complement strand
AAAAATGTATTTTGAGGTGAATCCATGCTCAACTATATTATCCGTCGCCTTCTGCTCGTCCCAGTCTTATTGTTTGGTGTCACGGTTATTATCTTTGGCTTGCTGCAATTCCTGGGGCCAGTGGAGCGATCCGCGTTATATATTCGAGATTTCCCCAAAAACGACAAGCAGATCCAGGGCATTATCCGCACCTATGGGCTGGATCAACCGCTGTATGTGCAATACGCAAAATGGCTGGTGGGTCACAAAGATCCGGTGACCGGCGAACGCAAGGGCGGCATTTTGTTCGGCGATTTTGGCTACTCCCGCACGGCTTCCCAGCCGGTGATTGATATCATCAAGAACCGCTTCCCCAACACCCTTGATCTCACCCTGTGGGCGGTCTTCCCGGTATTATCGGTGGGCATCTGGCTGGGGGTGAAAGCTGCCGTTCACCAAAATGGATTCGTGGATCAGGCGGCGCGCATTTTCAGCATCATTGGAACCTCCTTCCCCACGTTCGTGTTCGGTCTGCTGGTGCTGATGATCTTCTACGCCAATTTGCAGTGGTTCCCACCCGGCAAGATGAGCGACTGGGTGAGTACGCTCATTTACTCCGGCGAATTTCACCAGTACACCAAGCTGCTGACGATTGACGCCCTGCTGAATGGCCGTTTCGATGTGTTTGTGGATGCGCTACGGCACATGTTCCTGCCGATTCTCACGCTCTCTTACATTAGTTGGGCAACCTTTGTGCGCGTCACTCGTTCCTCGATGTTGGAAACCCTGCGCATGGAATATGTGGTCACCGCCCGGGCCAAGGGCCTGAAGGAAAAAGACGTCATCAATAAACACGCCCGTCCCAATGCCATGATCCCGATTGCCACGCTGGCGGGTTTCCAGGTGGTGGGGCTGCTGGGGGGGGTGGTCATCACCGAAACGGTCTTCAACTATCCGGGCATTGGTAAGGCTGCCGCAGATGCCGCCCAACAATTGGATGTTGTCACCGTGCTGGGCCTGGCGATTTTCAATGGTCTCATCTTGATTGTTGCCAACCTGGCGGTGGATATTATGTACGGAATTATTGATCCTCGCGTTCGTTTATCTTAAGGAGAATTTATGACAGCCGTCCTTAAACCCAGTGGTGATAACAGCAAGCTGACCGAAACCCTGCCCGAACGGAAGATCAGCCGCCTGGAGCGGTTCCTCGGCCCGGAGAACTATCGCATTCTGAGAGGTCTCATCAAGACCCCGGCTTCCATTTTGGGCTTCACATTGATCGGCCTGTTCATCCTGGTCGCCATTTTTGCACCTGTCATCGCTCCCCCGGTGGGCAAAGATGCCTATAAAATCCCCCGCGATGGTTTCAGCTCTGAACCGCTGCCCCCCGGCTCGGCCTGGGAGAAAAAAGTACCGGAGCTTCCCTTCTGGTATAAGGCCTTAACCGGCAATGACGAATGGGTTCACCTGTTGGGCACGGCCCAGGGCCAGTATGACATTTTCTACGGCCTGGTGTGGGGTACGCGCACGGCCTTCCGCACCGGCTTTATTGTGGTGGTAGCCACGTTTTTGATCGGTGTCATCATCGGCTCCGTTTCCGCCTACTTTGGCGGATTGGTGGATAACATCATCATGCGTATTGTGGATATCTTCATGACCCTGCCGTTCATCCTGGCGGCGTTGATTGCGGCGGCGGTGCTGACGCCGGTGATTGGGAAAACGCTGGTTCCATCCATCCTGGCGTTGATAACGTTTGGCTGGATGGGCTATGCGCGTATTGTGCGCGGGGATATCCTCTCCGTCAAGGAGCGGGATTACATCCTGGCGGCGCGGGTGGTGGGGGTGAAGGATAGCCGCATCCTCTTCCGTCATATTTTGCCCAATGCCATCTTCCCGACGCTGGTGCTGGCCTCCCTGGGGATTGGGGATGTGGTGCTTTCGTTTGCTGCCCTCTCCTTCCTTGGCATCGGCACGGAAATCGGCTACGCAGACTGGGGCCAGATTTTGAGCTTTGCCCGCAACTGGATCACCAGCCTGCAAACTTACTGGTACATTGTGGTTTTCCCCGGCCTGACGCTGGTATTGTTTGTGATGGGCTGGAACCTGGTGGGGGATGCGCTGCGGGATGTGTTGGATCCCCGCATGCGCGGTAAATCCTAGCTTTTCTCCCCGCTTTTGGCGATCGGCCTGTCCTCCAGACAGGCCGATTTTTTCGCCCGGCTCACCCTGCCCCTGCGAAACCGAAGCTGCGCAGGCGGAGCGGATGGGGGTAAGCGCGGCCATC
>CALESS010000617.1 GCA_937907495.1 uncultured Anaerolineaceae bacterium | reverse complement strand
ACGGACTTTCAGGCCTGGGGGATGGATGGGATGGTGCCTATCTGGATGTACCTCCTGCCAACTTTACGGATCCTGATGTAGATGGTCTCTCCGATGGCGACTGGCTGGCTCGGGTGAGTTACGGCCTGCAAAACACAGCCATGCCCAGTTGGGGAGAGTGGATGCCGCTTCAATACCGTTGGAATGTGATTGCCTATATTCAAGAATATATTTCACAAGTGAGCCAGGAAAGTATGACCTACCCACTGGAAAGCGTATTCAATAATGGACAGGTTGCCATTGACTTTATCCAGGTGAGTGAGAGCCTGTGGCAAGATGAGGGCCACATCATTGATCCGCAAAATGGCGCTAATCTTTATGGACAATATTGTGCCAGCTGCCACGGCGCCAATGGTGAAGGGATAAAGGCCAATGCCGATGGAATGCTCCCCGGCGGTCTGCCCTATCCGGCCCCCTTGCCCGCCAAGATGCCCTACAATTATGTCTTTTGGCGGATTTGGGCAGGCGTCCCCGATTCCCGCATGGTACCCTTCCAGGCCTTACTCAGCGAAGCGGATATCTTTGATCTGACCACCTTCCTGCAAGACCCCTCTGTGGTGCCGCAAACCACACCTGTTCCTGCCCCCGGAGGTTAAAATGGCGCTTGGGGTTCTCGTCTTTATTGCCTGGATTGCCTTTATGGCCCTGACCGTGATTGCTTTCCTTGCCTGGGCCGTGAAAGAAAACCAACTGCATGATATTGAAGAACCAAAATATCGCATGTTGGAAGATCGTGAATTAGAACCCTGGCCGGGAAGGGATCCCGCACCTGAGAGCGGGTCTTCTTCCCCTGCACCTGGAAAGGACCAAGGAGATAAAAAATGACCGCCAATGGATTAAGCATCTGGGGCGAATTGATCGCTGTGGTGGGGGGTGGGCTTATCTTGCTCATTTTTAGCATCTTTTTCTCCGCCGCCAGTCGGCAAATTAAAACACCTCCCGGTTTAGCCGGGAGGCGGACCACCCCCGGGGACCAAGAACACCATGATGAAAAGCAGGAAGCCGAAGGTGGAGAAACGGTTCGCGCCGATGGCTACATAGATAGTTTTGCTGGAAAGATCGAGGAAGCCGGCGGCGGCCCGCCGCTACTGGTCAAGATTGCGCTGGTTGGCATTCCTCTTTGGTGGCTGCTGTATATGATCCTCAACTGGTCGCAATCTTACCTTTCCATCCGCACATTCATTAAATAGGAGGCGTCGTGTCTTACATTTATCACATCAGCTTTGATATTGATGCTTCAGAGTTGCACCTGCTTTCCATTGGAAATAGCTTACAACGTTCGGTAGGTTATTTACGGGCCTTGCTTCCCAACGAACCCGGGTACATCACCTCTCGCGCTATGTATTCCCTCAGCGATGCGGATAAAACCCACTTGATCTTCGAGAGCGTGTGGGATACCTGGGACGACCTGCTGCACCACAGGCAAAAATCAATTTTCAATGAAGAAAAACTTCTCCATGAATTTACGCTCAAGGTTGAATTGTTAAATTTGAGTGTCTCAATCTATGAG
>CALESS010000616.1 GCA_937907495.1 uncultured Anaerolineaceae bacterium | reverse complement strand
GCCTTCTGCCCCACCGCCGCCGACATCCCCGCCAGGGCAGCCCCGGCATTACCGGTGGAGGCAGTGACCACCACCTCTGCTCCAATTTGCCGCGCCCGCGCCACCAGCACGGCACTCGCTCGATCCTTGAAAGACGCCGTGGGGTTGCGGCCTTCATCCTTAATCCATAGTTGATTTAAACCCAGCCGCTCTTTCAAGGCCGGCGGCTGGTACAAAGGAGTCCAGCCGGCCATGTGCAAGGGCGTTCCAAAACCGCCCGGTTCAAGCACCGGCAGCAACGGCAGGTAGCGCCACAAAGAAGGCTCCGGGCTGGAGAAAATGGATTGCGGTTCCACATAACGCAAGATCCCTTCGTAATCCAGCACCACATCCAGGTTGCCGCCATCTCGGGGGCAGGTATAGGTCACTTCTTCCGGTGTGTAGGAGGTGAGACATAAAGAACACTGATAATGAGAAAAAGTCGGTTTCAAGGTAAATTCCTATCGGGTTAAGATTAATTCCTAATAGCCGGGCTTTCCGGCCTTATACACCGCGCTGACCGCGGATATATGGCACACCCAGCGCCGCCGGGGCGCCCATCCGTTTACGCATCGCCTCGCGTGAACCCAGCACCAGGACGATAATGGTGAAGGCATACGGCAGCATCTGCAAGAAGAAGCCCAGGTAAGGGTTGTAATAAAACGGGTTCTTCAACCCGAACAACAACATCGGCCCCTGGATATCCAGGATCAGGCGGCGCAAAGCGCCAAATGCGTAAGCCCCAAAGGCTGCCCGCAACGGGTTCCACTGCGCAAAAATCACCAGGCCCACGGCAATCCAGCCCTGACCCGCTGTCGTCAGCTCACTAAACCACCCGGGCGAAATTGCCAGGCTGATGGTCGCTCCCGCCAGACCGGCGAGTAAACCGCCCACAAAGACATAGATGTAGCGCGTGCGATAGACGTTAATGCCCAGCGCATCCGCCGCCGCCGGGTACTCTCCCACCGCCCGTAAATGCATCCCCGGACGGGTGTGATTAATATAGTACCAGCACAATGGAAAGACCAGGTAGCCCAAATAAACCAGGATATTCTGATTCTTGAAGAAAATCGGTCCCAGGATCGGAATTAATTCCAACTGCGGGATTGAATAGAAGGGCAGTAATGAGATCGTGCCCGCCTTGCTCAAACCCTCTCCCAGCACCAGGCTGATGCCCGTTGCCAGGAAAGTCAACGACAGACCACTTACCACCTGGTCTGCCTGCAATTGAATGGTAATAAAGGCATGCACCTGGCTGATCAACCCGGCTGCCAGCATCCCCGCCAGCAAACCCAACCACGGGCTGCCCGTCTTGATGGCGATGGAATAAGCGCTCATCGCTCCGATCAGCATCATTCCTTCCACCCCGAGGTTCATCACCCCCGAACGCTCGGCGAAGATTTCCCCCAGCGTGGCAAACAACAACACCGTTCCAGAAGCAACCCCAGCCTGTAAAATGATAATCCAGTCCATCTATTCCTCCCCTCGGCGCATGATCCGCACCCGGTAACGCAGGAAGAAATCCGTGGCAATCAGGCAGACCAGGATAATCCCTTGAATCATCTTGGGGATCCCGGAGGGTTGGATCTCCCGCCCGGCCAGGATGAGCGCCCCAAATAATACCGAAACAAAAACCACCACAAAGGGGTTCAACTTGGCCAGCCAGGCCACAATAATCCCGGTGAAGCCGTAACCCGGTGAAATGGCTCCTTGCAGGCGATGCACCACCCCCGTGATCTCGCTCATCCCCGCCAACCCGGCCAACGCCCCGGAGAGCATCATCACCAGCACCGTGTTGCGGGTGATCGAAATCCCGGCGTAATTGGCCGCTTTGGGGTTATCGCCAATCAGGCGGATCTCATATCCCCAGCGCGAGCGGTACAGGATGAACCACACCACCACTGCGGCAATCAGCGCCAGGATCAAACCGAAATGGGTGGTCAGTCCGCGCAAGGCTGGAACCTCTTTGGAGAAATCAGTCAAACGGGGCAGCCAGGCGTTTTTGGAAAACATCTTCGACATCTGAAATCCGCCTTCTGTCCAAATGGCGAAGATGAAAAAGTTATTCCAGGCGACGGCAATGTAATTCAACATCAGGGTTGAAATAATCTCGTTTACTTTGAACTTGGCCTTCAACAACCCAGGGATCAGCCCCCACAACGCCCCGCAAGCCATCCCGGCAATGATCATCATCGGGATCGTAATCCAGCGCGAGGTGTCTTCGGAAATCAAGGGGATCAGCACCACCGCTGAGGCCCCCCACGCCCCAAGGAAAAATTGCCCCTCCGCCCCGATGTTCCACAGCTTCATGCGGAAGGCGATTGAACAGGCCAGCCCCACAAAAATGAGTGGGATGGCTTTGACGATCGTATCCGAGAAAACACCTAATGATCCAAATGAGGCGTTGGCAATGTGGGCATAAGACCGCCAGGGGTCGCCCCCTACCAGCGCAATTACGATCGCCCCCAGCAGCAAGGCCAGCACGACCGCCCCGAATGAAAGCAGCGGAGAAAGCCATTTCGGCGGCTCGGTCGCCCGTAATTCGAACCGCACAGAGAACGGAAGCCTAATTTTCTGAAGCGGAGATTTCACGCCAGGCTCAGCCATGGTTCACCTCCTCTGGTTTCGCCAGGTCTTCCATGCGGGTTCCCGTCATCATCATTCCCAGCCGGTCAATATCTTGATCAGCCGTCTCTCCCATAATTTCACCGCCGTAGATCACATAAATCCGATCACTCAACGCCAGCAGCTCTTCCAACTCTTCAGAAATCAGCAGAATGGCAGCCCCTGCTTCGCGTTGTGCCAGCAACAATTTTTGCACGCCTTCAATTGCACCCACATCCAAACCGCGCGTCGGTTGCACGGCGATCATGATCGCCGGCTGGCTGGAAATCTCCCGCGCCAGGATCACCCGCTGTAAATTCCCGCCCGAAAGCAGGCGCACCGGGGTGGAGGTACTGGGAACAACAATTTCGTATTGGTCTTTCAAACCTTTGGCAAAACGATCCGCGGCAAACATATTCAACACCCAACCGTGGCTTAAAGGCTCCCGGTTGTAAGATTTCATGATCACATTATCGGTAATGCTCAGGTTGGGGGCAGTGCCCACATGCGTGCGGTCCTCCGGGATGTGCGAAACCCCGGCCCGAATTCCGGTGGAAACCGGCTGGTTGGTAATCTCCACCCCGTGTAAAATCACTTTGCCGCGGGTGGATTTTCGCAACCCGGTAATCACTTCCGCCAGTTCACTCTGACCATTACCAGCCACCCCCGCCAGGCCCACAATTTCACCGGCCCGCAAGTTCAGGCTCGCCCCCCGCAAGGCCTTCAGGCCCTTATCGTTTTCGGCCCAGATATCTTGCACCTCCAACATCATCTCACCCGGTTGTACCTTCGCCTTTTCAACGTGGAAAATCACATCCCGCCCCACCATCAGGCGGGCCAGGTCCTGGCGCGATGCCCCTGCCACCGGCAAGCCGGCAGCCGTCACTTTTCCCCGTTGCAGTACGGTCACCCGGTCGGAGATATCCATCACTTCCTGCAATTTATGGCTGATAAAGATGATGGAGCGCCCCTCCGAAACCATCATGCGCATGGTTTGCAGTAATTCCTCAATTTCCGTAGGCGCTAAAACAGCCGTGGGCTCATCCATAATCAACACCCGCGCCCCGCGGTACAGCATTTTCAATATTTCAACCCGCTGCTGCTCCCCCACCGAAAGCTGCCAGATCTTGGCGGAAGGATCCACCTTCAATCCAAATCGCTCGCTGAACTGTGCAATTTCCTGGTCATAATGCCGCAAATTCAGACGGAAGCGGGGTTTATCAAGCCCCAGCAGGATATTTTCTGTCACCGTCTGGGAAGGTACCAGCATGAAATGTTGGTGCACCATCCCAATGCCAAACTTGATGGCATCCTTTGGCGAATAGAAATCCGCCAGCCTGCCATCCACCAAAATCGTGCCCGCATCCTGGCGATACAACCCGCACAGGATGTTCATTAAAGTACTCTTCCCCGCCCCATTTTCACCCAGCAGAGCATGAATTTCTCCATCTGCCAGGCTGAAATCAACATGGTCGTTCGCCAAAACCCCCGGAAACCGCTTGACGATCCCCCGCATTTGAACCACAGGCTCTTTTACCTGGTTCTGAGGTGATTCGATCATTTTTTCCACCGCCTGTCAGGAAAAGGGGGCCAGGCCATCGAAATGACCTGGCCCCAGGAACTATAATTTTCTACTGTGGAAGCTCGGCGGTAATGCCTTCTGCCCACCACTTCATGCAATACTTGCAACCCAGGCCATATTCCGGGAACGCATCCAGGTCAACCTGCTGCAGCTTTTCACCTGCCGGTACGACCACATTGCCTTTGTTATCGTTGATCGGGCCGGTGAACACATCAAAGCGGGTGAAGGTTCCCGCCAACATCTGGGCGAGGATATCCTTTACCTCTTGCACCACAGCCGGATCCAGTTCTTTGACGCCCATGGTCAATTCCTGGCCTTCCATGAAGCCATACAGCCCCAGGGCGCCGGTTTCGGCATCAAAATAATCCCACCCAGGCACGTAGGTTCCGGCTTTGACGCGGGCGGCGATATCCGCATAGATCGGACCCCAAACCCAGTACGGGGCCGTCAGGCAGCGTTCCACCTTGCAGGAACCGTACCAGTCATAGGTCACGCCCCATTTACCCTTCTCCTGGGCCACATCGGCCACAGCCGGCGTATCGGCGCCGGTGAAGACAACCTGCGCACCCGCATCAAACAGGGAAGCAGCCGCTTCCTTCTCGATGATCGGATCATGCCAGGTGTTGATCCAGCGCACATCCATCGTACATTCCGGGCAGGTCTTCTTCATACCCAGCGCAATCGCATTGCCCAGGCGCAGTTCTTCCGGGATCGGGAAGGTTGCCATGTAACCCAGTTTCGGGTTGCCATCCATCTTGGCGCGTGCCCCGGCCAGCATACCAGCCAGGTACTTCATATTTTCCATCGCGCCCATCAGGTTGCCAAAGTTGGTGCCATTGGATTTGATACCGGTCAGGTGGATGAACATGGTATCCGGGAATTCACCGGCCACAATCTCCATGGCATCTCCAAACCCGAAGGATGTACCAATGACCAGGTCAAAACCCTTGCGGGAAAGGCTGCGGAACACTTGCTCCGAATCAGCGCCTTCCGGAACGTTTTCAATATAGGCCACGTGGGTATCTGGAACGTTTTCGGCGACATATTCCAGGCCTTCATAATGAGCTTGTGACCAGCCGCCATCGTCATGCGGACCGATCAGAACCATTCCTACATTGAATTTGTCTTTTTGAATATCGGGAATCTGGAACTTCGCTCCGCCGATATCAACGGTTTCCGCGGTCGGCTTGCAAGAAACGACCAGCATTGAAACCAGGACCAATAGGCTGATGAACAGCCACGCACGTTTAGAATACATCTGATCCTCCTCAAGGTTATAAAATGGTTGGAAATTGACCGAATCTGCCGTGCCGTTCACGCACAGTTGCCAGATGAAATAATTGTACACGATTTCGTGATCCAGATTCCATTCCCACGCTCTTGGAATGTCAACTGTCTTTCACGGATCAATCGTCCTCTCATGGAAGAATTCAGGCCAGGCAAAACCGCCTGGCCTGAAGAAATGGAACCTAGGGAACGATCCAGGTGCCGGTCTCGCCGCGCATCGCCCGGCCAATATTCTCCGGGTTGGTGATGATGGCAGCCTTCCCGCCAGCCTTCAAAAAGCGCAATATCGCCTGCACTTTGGGCAGCATGGAACCCTTGGCAAAATGTCCTTCTGCCATGTAGGCCTCGGCTTCGGCCACTGTGATCTTGTCCAGCCATTTCTGATCTGGTTTGTTGAAGTTGATGGCTACCTTTTCCACCGCGGTGGAAATGACGAACAAATCGGCATTGATCAGGGTCGCCAGCACGGAGCTGCCGAAGTCCTTGTCAATCACCGCTTCCACGCCGATCAGGTTGCCTTTTTCATCTTCAATCACGGGAATACCGCCCCCGCCCACACCGACCACCACAAATCCCGCTTCCACCAGCTTGCGGATGGCTTCTGCTTCCACAATCTTCACCGGGATGGGCGAAGCCACCACCCGCCGCCAGCCGCGACCGGCATCTTCCACCACGGTCCATTTGTCTTTTTCGGCATGCTCCTTGGCGGTCTCTTCCTTCATAAAAGAGCCAATCGGCTTGGTCGGATTCTGGAAAGCCTTGTCATTGCGGTCCACGATTGTCTGGGTGACCACAGCCGCAGCCGGTTTGTTCATTCCACGGGCCAGGAACTCATTGTGCAGCGCCTGGACGAACATATAACCAATGGCGCCCTGGGTATCGGCGCCGCAGTAATCCAACGGCACCGGATGCAGCTCATGCATCGAAAGTTCAGACCGGCGCAGGATGAAACCAACCTGCGGGCCATTGCCATGGGTGACCACCACTTCCCAGCCATCCTGGATCATATCCACGATGTGATGCATGGATTCCTGGGCGGCTTCATATTGATCCGGAATCGTCTTGCGGGTTTCCGATTTGATCAATGAATTTCCGCCGACTGCAACAACTGCTACACCTTTTTTACTCATAGACCCAATTCTCCTGTGATTAATCAATTAACTCATGGTTAAGGCCATCACGGCCTTTTGAACATGCATTCGATTCTCGGCTTCGTCGTACACTACCGATTGTGGACTGTCAATCACCGCATCCGTTACCTCGATATTGCGGTCTGCCGGCAAGGGGTGCATATAAATGGCATCTTCCTTGGCCAAAGCCATGCGGCGTTCATCGGTGATCCAGCCCGAATACTTTTGGATGATTTCCGCCCCGGCCTTCTCATCGGGCGTATGAACCATCGCCCCCCAGGATTTGGCGTAAATAATGTCCGCATCCTTAAAGGCCTCATCCATATCATCCATAACTTCAAAGCCAGCGCCAAACTTTCGCGCCTGCTCGCGGGCTTGATCCATGATCTCCGGCATCAGGCGGAACTCCGGCGGATGAGCCAGCACCACATCCATCCCAAAGCGGGGCATTTGCAGGATCAACGACTGCGGAACCGACATCGGTTTCTGATACGAGGCGGCATACGCCCAGGAAACCACCATCTTCTTCCGGCGCAGATCGCGGCCCTTTTTCTCCACAATTGTCATCAGATCTGCCAGGATCTGGAAGGGATGATAGACCTCACATTGCATGTTGAGCACGGGCACCCGTGAATACTTTGCAACCTCGTTCAAGTATTGGTTGCCCTTGCCCCAGTCCACATGCCGGATGGCAATCCCATCAAAGTAGCGGCCAAAAATCTCACCGATCTCTTTGGGGGTATCCCCATGCGAAATTTGAGTTGTGCGGGATTCAATGAAAGCCGCATGTCCGCCCAACTGCGCCATTCCCGCCTCAAAAGAGCCGCGGGTGCGGGTACTACTGAAGAAGAACAGCATCGCCAGTACTTTATCCCGCAGGTAGGCATGGGATTCGCTCAAAGCCCGTTTCCGCTTCAAATCGAACGCCACGTCCAACACGGTCTCAACTTCCTCCCGACTGAAATCAAGATCGCCAATCAAATCACGTCCATGAAGAAAGGTTTGCATTTGTTTTCCTCCGTTTCCTTTTATTTTTACTGCGCAGAGCGAAACCTGCCCTGCGCAGAGAATTGCGTCTCTATTCTACCGCACCCAGCACCAGCCCAAGCAGAGCCATCCGCATCACTACACCGTAAAAAGCTTCCTGCCAGTAGCGGGACCAATGGGTAATATCCACATCCGGCGGAATTTCATCCATGCGCGGCAGGGAGTGCAGCAAAATGGCATCTGATTTGCCCTTGTTGAAGAGCAGATCACGGGTGATTTTATAGTTATCCGGGGTCATTCCATGTTCCCCGGCTTCCTGGCGGGATTTGGTGTAATCGGGCTGCACTACCGGTTCCACCAGGATCACATCTGCCGTGGCAATCGCCTGCTCCACATGCTCCGCTTCTTCAAACCGCAGGGAATATTGGCGCAACTCATCTTTAAATTCCGGCTTCAGTGCCATATCCGGGGGGGCTACGAACGTAATCGGGCAATCGAACTGCGTCAGGGCATAGGCCAGCGAGTGCATGGTGCGCATCCGCATATCCCCCACGGCCAGCCAGCGCAAGCCGTCAATGCGGCCCTTTTCCCGCAACACCGTGTACAGATCGGTGAGAATTTGAGTGGGATGCTCCCCCCAGCCATCGCCGCCATTGATGATCGGTACACTTGCCCATTTGGCTGCCTCATGTGGGGCCCCCTGCTGGAAGTGCCGCATCACAATTACATCGCCGTAAAATTCCAACATTTTGACGGTATCTTTGATCGATTCCTGGTACCAGTCCCCCGCCCGGGTCATTTTGGCGTCTGAAAAGCCCGTCACATGCCCACCCAGACGATGCATGGCCGCCTCATGTGCCAGCCGGGTGCGCGTACTGGGCTGATAGAATGCGGTGACCATGGTTTTTTCCGCCAGCATGGTGCTGTTGCGGCGGTTGCGGGCGATCGGTTCCATCATTTCAGCAATCTCGAACACCCGGAAAAACTCCTGCCGTTCAAAATCCTTCAACGACAGGATATCACGACCAGAAAAGCTGCGCATGGTTCCTCCATAATTTTTGAAAAAACGGAATACAGTTGATTATACGTAACTTGTCAGACAATTCAATTATGTCATATGTCATAATTCTGGAATCCGCCGCACCACATGAAAGCGGAAATAACCCGGCAGAAAATAACTATACGTGTTGGCAACCACCTGCCCGCTGCGGGAATACAGGTAAGCCACAAACATCAGCAGCACATCCCCGCGCTGCACCTCCAGCGCCCGGGCGATCTCCGCACTGGCGGGAACAGCCCGGATATCGGTAAAAGCATAATCCAGGGCCGGGCTTCCTCGTTGAATGAGAAAATCCAGCACGGAACCCGTAAACCCGTGTTGTAAATCTTCAACATTCAAGATCTCCTCCGGCAACACATCAATCAGAAACGAAACCGGGCGGCCTTCCGCCAGGATGATGCGCGAAACCTGCAACAGTGGTGCGCCCACCGCCACATGTAAGGTCTCGCTTTGTTCCGGGCTGGCCTGTAAGCGATCCACATGCAATGCCCCCATCTTCACTTCCAGATTGGTCTTCGCGGCCAGGGCCTCAATGCTCTCCAACACTTCCAGGCCGCTTTCCAGCACACTGGATTGCCGCACCACAAAGGTCCCCACCCCCTGCCGGCGGCGGATTAACCCCTGGCCTTCAAAGGAGCGCATCGCTTC
>CALESS010000615.1 GCA_937907495.1 uncultured Anaerolineaceae bacterium | reverse complement strand
GATCAATTCCCATGGCCCGCAATTGCTGGATGCCGCCGCCCTGTGGGGCAAAGATGCCGTGGAAACCGAAGAGGCCATCCAGGCGGCTCATTCTGTCAAAAAACAACCCGCGGTGGCCTGCATCGGCGCAGCCGGAGAGAATCTCTCCCTCATCTCCGGCATCGTCAACGATAAAGGGCGCATCGCAGCCCGCTCCGGCCTGGGAGCGGTCATGGGCAGCAAACGACTGAAAGCCGTGGCCCTGGCTGGCGCCCGGCGGGTGACCGCCCACAATCCCAGGCGTATGCAACATCTTTCCAAAAAGTGCAGCCGGGATATCCTGCTGCCCCTGAATATTGTCAATTCCAAAACCATTGGCCTGTTCGGCGGCCTGGTCGGCAACCTGCCGGTCGGCATGTCCCAATCCGGCTTTCTGCTGGGCGGCATTCTCGCCAAGTGGGGTAGCATCGGAACACTACCCGCCTCGGCTGGCATGGGGGATACCCCGTTCAAAAACTGGGCGGGCACCCATCGAGATATGCCCCAAGTGTACGATGCCATTGACCCGGATGACGTGATCGCCCGCGAAAAACGAAAATATCACTGCCGGGGCTGCCCCCTGGGCTGCGGCGGAATCATTGAACTGGCCGGGCAGGAAAGCCACAAGCTGGAATATGAAACCGCGGCCGGTTTTTCCACCATGCTCCTGAACGATGACCTGGAGTTGATCTACGAGTTGAATGAATTGCTCAACCGGGCGGGGATGGATACCATTTCCGCTAGTTCCACCGTGGCCTATGCCATGGAATGCTACGAAAAAGGCTGGATCACCCCCCAAGACACCGGCGGCATCCAGCTCACCTGGGGCAATGGCCCGGCCATTCGGGCTATTTTGGAGCAAATGATCGCCCGCCAGGGATTTGGCGCCGTCCTTGCGGATGGCGTACGGCGGGCTGTGCAGCAAATTGGCGAACACACCGCTGAAGCGGCGATTCACGCCGGCGGCCAGGAGATTGCCTACCACGACCCGCGGCTCGACCCCGGCATGGCGCTCCACGCCAGTGTGGACCCCACCCCCGGCCGGCACACAACCGGCGCCCAGTTATATTACGATATGTACAAGCTATGGACGCGCATCCCCGGACTGCCAAAATCCGGCCAGTTCTATCGCATACCAACCCGCTACGACCCCGGAAATGGCCGCACCGTGAGTGCGGTCGCCGTCAGTAATTTCACCCAGTTCTATAACTCCGCCGGGATGTGTTACATGGGCATCCTGATCGGGGTGGACCGCGTGCCGATCTTCGAGTGGGCCAACGCCGCCACCGGCTGGGAGCTGACCCCCGCCGAGTATTTGCGCATCGGTCAGCGCATCCAAACCCTGCGCCAGATGTTCAACATCCGCCACGGCATTGACCCGCGTCAGGTCAAGATCAGCAAACGCTTGCTTGGGGATCCTCCCCAGACGGTCGGCCCCAACAAGGGCGTGCAATATGCGCTGGAACCCCTGCGGGAAGCCTTCTGGGCAGAAATCGGCTGGGATGCGCAAACCGGCATCCCCACCCCGCAAACGCTGGCTGACCTGGAAATGGAAGATGTACTCGGCAGGGAGGGAGTATGAGCCATACCATCACGATCGCTTGCACCGGCTGCACCGCCTGCCCCAAAGTCTGCCCGGTGGATGCCATCTCCGGCGAGCGCAAAACCCTGCACGTGATTGACCCCGCCATCTGCATAGATTGCGGCGCCTGCGGACGGATTTGCCCGGCGGATGCCGTGCAAGACCAGGACGGGCAGCCGGTGCTCATGCTCAAACGCAGCCTGTGGCTTAAACCGGTGGTGGATGAGAAAACCTGCATCTCCTGCGGCATCTGCCTGGAAGTTTGCCCGACCAGCGTGCTGGATTTTGCCGAACTCAAGCCCGACCAGGTGCGGGCGGTGGCCTACCTGCGGGATGCCAGGAATTGCATCGGGTGCTCGTTTTGCGAGACGGCCTGCCCGGTGGATTCCATCCAGATGCAAAGCCTTTCCGGGTAGGGAACGATGCCCTCTGCACCGAGTGTCGTCGTCATCACCCACGCCCCGCAATTGGACTACAGCCGGGACTATGTCTCGCTCCCGGCGGAGTACGGCTCCCCGGCTTACGAGCAGCGCCCCGATGTCCGGGCGATCCGGGCGGCGGTGGAGGAAAACCTGTCCCGCCTGGATGACCGCCTTCACTTCACCGATCAAATCCGCGGCCGCAAAGTGGTGCTCAAGCCCAATTTGGTGACGGTTTTCCACGATCTCGGTACGCAAAAGCGGGATTACCCCGAAACGACCGACCCCCGCCTGCTGGATGCGGTGGTTCTTTTCCTGCAGCGCTATACCTCTCAAATCGTCATCGCCGAATCCTCCGGCCGCGGCATACCCACCCGCCTGGCCTTCCACATCGCCGGGTTGGACCGCCTGGCGAAAGTGCGTTCGGTGCAGTTGCTGGCCCTGGAAGAGCAGCCCACCGACCGTTACCTGCTGCCCAAAGCCCGGGTGATGCGCGAAATCGTGGTGCCGCAAATTTTCAGCGAGATCGCCCGCCATGAGGCTTTTTACATCTCCCTGCCCAAGATGAAAACCAACCTCTACACGGGCGTCACGCTGGGCTTCAAAAACGCCATGGGCGTGCTCTCCTATAACCTGCGTCAGCGCAATCACACTTACAATATTGACCAAAAGCTGGTGGATATCCTCCACCTCTTCCGGGCAGACCTGGTAATCATTGATGGCATCGTTGGCGGGGAGGGTAATTGCCCGGCCCCGGTGGACCCGGTGCAAAGCCGGGTGATCGTCAGCGGCAACCACAGCGTAGAGACCGACCGTGTCGCCACCCGCCTGATGGGCCTCAACCCGTCCCAGATTCCCCTCCTGCAACTGGCGGATGAGAACGGTTTCAATGACCCGACGGTTGAAATCCTCGGTGAAGAACGCATCACCCCCTACCGGCCTGCCGACCCCTCCCTGTTTGGCCCCTGGATGCAAACCAACTTCCCCCATGTGCGGGTGCTGATCGGTCATACCATGAACCACGCCCCGCAGCCCGAACCGGATGGTCGCTTTCAGCCGGAAAAGCTTTGGGCGCTGGAAGCCACCTGCCGCGGCGGCTGCCTGGCTGCCACCCGCTACGCCTTTGATATGCTCTACCACGAAGGCCAGCCGCGCGATTTTCAGCTCAACCTGGTCATCGGCGCCGGCTGCCAATCGGCGGGCCAGGTCACCTATTATGACGCCGCGGGCAATCCATACCACCCGCAGGATATCCGCCGCCTGCCGGGGAAAAAGTTGACCATTGGCACTTGCGCTGCCGGGCTGAAGCCCGTGGTGGATCGCTTTGTGGATGGCTGCATGCCCTTTCCCAATTCCCCTCACATGGTGATCCACCAATTGAGCGGCACAGCCTGCAAGGTCATTTCCCCCAAAAACCGTTACCTGCTGCGCGGCCTGCTGGCGACTCTGCAAATGTGCGAGCAGCGGAAAAAGCTGCTGCGTACCGGACAGCGGATTGACATCCCCCTGCATCACGAGAATAAGCTCTATCCCCTGCGCCCCCTCTCCGCCGCGGAAATGGAGCTGGATTTCATCCTGGAGCCGTTTGCCCCCCTCTCCCCCGCGGAAATCCGGGCACTCTGTGCGGCGGAAAACCGTAACATCCTGGCGACTTTCCTGCCAGAATGAAGGGTCGCGGGCAACTCACGCCCCCGGCAAATATGAGAACCAGGCTGCGAATGCCGCCCTGCTCCCCCCTGGAAAGTGGTGATTAAACACACATCGGGCGGTATCTCCGCCCGATGATGTTTCGCCCGTGTTACTTGGTTGCCGGTTTCTCGTCGCTTTCCTCTTCAAATGGATCGTATCCCGGGTTGCCAGCCCACACACAGCGCGGCTTTTGCGCCAGGATGCATTCCTTGGCGTGTGAGCAGCGATGAGTCCCCAGCCGTGGCGGCTGATCCGGCATCCATTCCGCCGCGAAAATCGCCTCCGCTTCCAGTTCTACTTCCGTACCTGCCGTATCACAATAACGAACTTTAATGGTTTTCCAGGTTCGAGTGGCCACAACACACCTCCAATCCACACGTATATTGCCTGAACAGAAATTTCTGAGCAACAGCCTTGCCAAATCCAGGGATCATTTACCCGATTCTACCAGATAAATGACCCGGGGCGGTTTACTTCTCTTCCATCTCCTCCAGGTTCTTTTCATCCTGGCGCAGGTTGCGGAAGCGTACCACCAGGCTGACCAGGTAAATGGCCATCACGCCGAAGATGAACCCGTATCCGCCGATAAAATAATTGAGCGTATCTGCCGGTGCATCCATTTTCTTCCTCCTTTATTCAGAAAGGCGCAGCTTGAGCTGCTCCACTTTGGCTGCCAACTGCCCCATGCGAATGCGATGCCAGAGCAGGCTGCCATAAAGAAACGAAAAAGCAACCAGGCTGGTGAAAAACGTTTGCAGCATCCGGGGGGTCATATCAAAGGCCCCACTGGCTGAAGGGTCGCTGCCTCCAATCACCACCGGGTGGATGGTGCGCCAGATGCGGATGGAGAAGAAGGTGAGCGGAACACTGATAAAGGCGATGATGGAATAGACTGCGCCAAAGCGCGCCCGCCGTTCCGGCTCCTCAATGCCTGCCCGCAGCATCAGGTAGGCGGCATAAGCCAGTTCCATGATGGTGACAGTCGTCAGGCGGGGGTCCCACGTCCACCAGCTATTCCAGATCGGGCGCGCCCAAATCGAACCCGTGACAATGCAGATCAGGGTGAATACCAGGCCGATCTCCACCCCGGCCACGGCCACAATATCCCATTTCATGGCATCGGGCCGGGTGCGGTGCGTTGCCAGGTAGATGATGCCGGCCACCATCGCCACGAAGAAACTAAGCATGCCGATCCAGGCGGTGGCTACGTGGAAGTAAAACACTTTTTGCACCAGGCCCATCACCCGCTCCATCGGCGCATAGAAGAAGACCATGCTCGCTGCGGCCACAAATCCGGCGATACTGACCACATCCAGCACAGACAACCATTTCGATTTTGCGTTCATCCAGCCTCCTTATTCTTCAACCACAGAATCAAAGACCAAAAAAGCAATCGCTGTAAAAATCAAGTCAAAGACGATTAACAGGCTCAACCAGGGGGTGATCTCCACCTGGTCCAGCAATTTGAGATATCCACTGCTGGCCTTCACCGCGGCCACCACCAGCGGAACCGTCACCGGGAAGAGCAAAATGGGCAGCAGGATATCCCGCGTGCGGGCCTGCACCGCCATGCTGGCCAGCAGCGTGCCGATGGACACGTATCCCCAGGCGCCCAGCACGATTACCAGCAGCAGGCCGCCCACGAACAGGTTGGTGTTATATAACACCGAGTAAAACGGCAGGATTATCGCCGCCACCAGCAGCATGAAGATGAAGTTGGCCAGCGTCTTGCCGAAATAAATCGCGGTGCGGTCCACCGGCGCCAGCAGCAGGCCATCCAGGCAGCCACGGTCTTTCTCCACTGCCATCGAGCGGTTCAAGCCCAGCGTCCCGGCAAAGGTCAGGGTCACCCACAACACACCACTCGTCACATCATTGCGGGTTTGCGGGGTGAGTTCCAGGGCAAAATTGAAGATAAAAATTACCAGCAAGGCAAACACCAGCATGGCAGAAATCAGCTCGCGCGAGCGCCACTCGGTTGCCAGGTCTTTCCAGACGATTGCCAGCATGGCCCGCCAAAAATTGGAGAGCGCTTTCATTCCCGCCCCCCATTCTGTAGGCTGGCTTCCAGGGTCTGGCGGTAGAAGGCCAGCACGCCATCCTGCGGCAGGGCACTCACCGCCACACTGGCCTGGATGCGGCCGCGGGAGAGCACATCAAAGCGGGAAGCCAGGTCCTGCGCCCGCGAAAGATCGTGCGAGGTCATCACCACCGTCCGGCCGCGGGCCGCCACCTGGCGCAAGGCGCCATCCAGCATCTCACAGGCATCCTGGTCCAGGCCGGTGTGCGGTTCATCCAGCAGCAGCACCTCCGGGTCGTGCAGCACAGCCCGGCCAATAGCCAGGCGCTGCTGCATCCCGCGCGAGAAGGTACGCACCAGGTCCTTGCGCCGGTTCAGCAGGCCCACCTGTTCCAGCACCGATGATATGCGCTGATCCAGTGCGGGAATGGAGTACAGGCGGCCATAAAAACGCAGGTTTTCCTCGGCGGTCAAATCGCCATACAGCAGTGGCAGGTGCGAAACCACCCCCAAGCGCTGGCGGACTTCGGCGGATTGATGCGGCAGCAGATGCCCGGCAATTTTCACCTCGCCCAGGGTCGCCCGGGAAAGGGAGGACAGGATGCGCAAGAACGTGGTCTTTCCGGCGCCATTTGGCCCCAGCAAAGCCACAAACTCACCCTGCGCAGCCTGGAAATCCAGGTTGCGCAGGACAGTTTTCGGCCCAAACCGCTTTAATAAGCGGCGGACTTCGATCATTCCTGTTCCTTTAGCGCGGCCAGGCGAGCTTTGAGTTCGGCGCGCCGCTGTTCATAGGCCTCCCGCGGGAGTTTTCCAGCCTGGAAGAGATCATCCAGGGCGATGATGGCATCCATCACATCTTCCGCGCTTTCCTGGCTGGGTGGGTAATCTTCCAAATCCTCTTCTTCGGTCGCTTTTCGCCGCCGCAGCAGATACCAGGCCCCCCCGCCCAGTGCCCCGGCCAGGGCGATCCCGCCGATGACCAGGCCAATCCAGTTGTTTTCAGTGCCGCTGACGGGGGCCATTCCCGGCCGGCCAGAGAGATTGAGCGCCAGAGAACTGCCGCCACCCAGGTTGGAGGCCGTGAACACTTCAATGCTCATGCCCTGCATGGTGGTCGGCCCGGAGGAAATCAATTGCTCACTTTTCAGCTTCAATCCTTCGGGAACCATCACCACCGCAGCTTGCACCGGTAGGGAAATGGGCAAATCCAATTTCAGCTTGGTATTGTAGGGGAGTTCATAGGCAAACAACACCTGGAAATTGCTCCCCGGCGGAATCGGCTCGGTATCGCCAAAACCGTCTGCCGTCTTTACAAAACGCCCGCCAAGAACACCATCCTGGAAGGCCAGGTTGATCGCTCCTTCCGGCAGTTGGTAGCTGACCACCGGCGTCTGACCATCCGCCCCCACCATTACCTGCTCGGTGGGGTTATTCAGGATATACAACTCCACCACCTGGAGCGTCTGGGTATCCGCCGGGAAATCAAAGAAGACATGCATGCGGTCCACCTTCAAGCGGCTGGTGTCCGTGGTGACATCCGCGATGGCGATTTCCACCGCCACCGGCTGACCGGCAACCAGATCCGTCATGTGGATCGGATCGGAGGTGTATTGCACGCCTTCATAGGTGAGCGAAACCAGGTATACCCGGCCAACTTCGGCTGCCACATTCTGGAAGCCAAATGAGCCATCTGCACCAACCGGGCTTTCCACCGTGCCGGAAAGCTCCATATTATCGTAACTCTCCAGGGTGACGGAGGTTCCAGCGGCCAGGGTGGTGGCAGCCGGGAGGGTCAGTTTCCCCTGGATATCAAAGTTCTCCAACACGATATCGGCCGGCGCACCCCCGGTTGGCTCCACGCTGGGCGTCACCGGGGCTACTTCGGTGGGGGCTGGCATTGTCTCATTGACATCCGGGGTCGGGGTGACATCCACCGGCGGGGGATAGGCGGCAACCACCGGTTGGGCAAAGCTCAAACTGCGCACATACGAGGTCACAGCCCAGCGCTCTGCTTCACTAAAACGCTCTGCAAAAGCGGGCATTTCGCCCAGCCCATTGCTGATGGCGGTGAACATTTCCTGGTCGGAAAGCTTCGCCAACACCGCCGGGTCGCTCCAATCGGCCGCACCCGGGGCCTGGCCCCGCTCGCCGTGGCATTCCGCACACTCGGCCTGGTAAATTTCGCCGCCCTGTGTCAGGGACTCCGCCAAAGTACCCAGGGTGTAGGCGTAAGCCACCACATCCCAGCGCTGGCGGTCATCCAGGCTGGAGAAGGGCGGCATCATCCGCTCCAGGTTGCCGCGTGTCACCAGGTTGAACCAATCTGTGGGCCGCGCGGCACGAAACACATTCGGGTTGGCCAAGGCCGCCGGGGAGACGGACAGGGCGCCCGCCTGCGACCCATCCCCCAGGCCGCTTTCCCCGTGACAGGGGGCGCATTTCTCGGCATAAATCGGCGCACCAGCCTGTGGATCGGGCGGTACCATCGGGTAAACGGGGGCAGCCGTCGGCTGGGGTTGCGGGGGCACATAACCGGGCGGCGGGGTGATATCGGAAGCCAGCGAGACACAGGCAGCCAGGCTGGAGGTGAACGCCAGTGCAACCAGCAAAATAATTATCCGGGCAGCTTTTGAGTTCATCTTCATTTTCGTCCGATCTACAAGGTCTTCCCGCAGCGTGGACAGAACTTATCTGACTTTTGGACCGGGCTGCCACAACCGGGGCAAAAACCGGCCGATTTTTCCGGGCGCCCTGCCCGGCGGGAGGCGATCAATGCTTCCAGTTCATCCGCAGGGGCTGCAGAGGGGGCGGCAGCCGCGGTTGGAAGGCGATCCGGCTTCTCCGCAACCGGTGTGGCATGGCGGGCAGCATCCGCCCGGCGGGCAGCCACAGCCGCTTCCAGGCGCTCCTCGGCGCTGGCAGCCGTATCGGCCTGTTCCAACGCATCCAGCTTGCGGTAGATCTCAGCCCCGGCTTGCAGAAGCTCCGCCCGCTGGATGGGGTAATCTTCGGCTGGAATTTTCTCCAATGCCTGGTCAAACTCCAACTCCTGCAGGGCCGTCAACAGGCGGTCACGCTCGGCCAGCAGGCTGGAATGTTGTTTCTCCAGTGGGTCGGCAGCCAACTCGCGGATGGCGGGTTTTGCCTCCAGGAAGGGCCGGGCGATGAACAAAGCCACCAGCACCGCCACAGCCAGGATTAGTAAAATCGAAGCGATATCCATGGAAAGAATGCTCCTTTAGGGAATCAACGGATCAATCACGGCCATAATTTCATTAATCGAAAGGAAGGGGCCTTTTTTCACATAGGCCAGGTTTCCCTCGGGGTCAATAAAATAAGTTTCGGGGACCCCCGTCGTGCGGAATATTTGCGAGATCTTGGTGCGCAAGTCCGGCCCATTCGGGTAGGTGATATTGAACTGATCCAGGTAGCCCAGGGCTTCCGGCTCGGTATCCACCCAATCCACCCCCAGGAACACCACCTGACCAGACGGGGCATAGAATTCGTATGCTCTTTGCAAGTCGGCTGCTTCCTGCTCACACGGCTTGCACCATGAGGCCCAGAAGTTCAGTACCACCACCTTGCCAAGCAGGTCGGCGGTTTTGATTTGCTCTCCCTCAAAAGTGTGCAAGGTGAAATAGGGCACTTTTTGACCGATGACAATCGGCCCCTGCTGGGCACGGCGCAGTCCCCAGGCGATCAACACTAAAAAGGCCAGGAGAATAAAAAACGCCAGCCCAACTACCCAGCGCGGCAGGCGGCGGGGTTGATTCTCAGTCAATTTCTCCACGGGTTCATTCATTAACTTCTCTCCTCCACATTATGAATCACGCTCTCGACGCTGCAAATCCTCTTCGATCCGGCGCAGCACATCACTCTCCTCAGCCGGGCTGATGGTTTCCACCGGCGCGCCGGGGAGCGCAGCCCCCTTGCGGGAAGTGCGAAAAACCCGCCATACGATGACCAATCCGATGATAAAAAAGGTTGGCGGAAGGATGTACACCAGCCAGTGCAAGCCACGCCGCGGCGGCTCTTCCAGCACACGGTCGCCATACTGGTTGGCGAAATATTCCTTGATCTGACCCTCGCTCCAACCCTCAGAAAGTTTGAGACGAATTAATTCCCGCCACTGGGCACAGGCCTGGGTGGGGCAAACATCCAGCGGGATATTTTCACAGACCGGGCAATACATTTCCTTTGCCACCGCGTTCACCTCGTCATCGCTGACAGGTGGAAAGGGTGTCTGAGCCTCCGCCGGTCGTACACTCATCACCACGGCAGCCAGGCTAAGTAACAGCGTGATCCAAATCCATCGGTTTTTTTTCATTGATTCACTCTCTTTTGCTTCCGGCAGGTATATCCATCAAAATAATCATCCCTGCCTGCGATTTCACCCATGCTTGACGCCCCGGCCAATTATGCTATTCTAATTACAATCCATTTTCGAGGCAATTATGCAAAAACTTCTCCTGCTGGTTATCCTGTGCGTTTTCCTGGCAGCCTTTCTTCTCCAGCCAGTTCCATTGGCCCTGGCCGATGAACCTCCCTGCTCGCAGAACCCGGTCACCACGGTCATTCTCAACGATACCGATTATGCAGGCTACATCCACCTGCTGAAATCGCTCTCCGGGGAGCAGGAGGTCACCATCGCCGGTGAGACGGGTCAGTACATCTACACCCGCTTTGCCCCGGCCATGGCCGCCAATTCCACCCGCGCCCGGGCCATTCCCTGGATGCTGGAGCAGCTCAATGGCTGGCTGCAGCCCCCGCAGATCGAGCAGGATAGTTTCCGCTTCACTTACAACAGCACGCTCTACACCACGCAGAACCTGATCGCCACCATCCCCGGTACGCTGCACCCGGAAGAAGTGGTGATCCTCTCTGCCCATTTCGACAGCATAACCTACACCACCCCGCTCCTGCTGGCGCCCGGCGCGGAAGATAACGCCAGCGGATCCGCCGCCCTGCTGGAAGCCGCCCGCATCCTGCGCAGTTATCGCTTCGACCGTACCCTGAAATTGATCTGGTTCAATGCCGAAGAAGAAGGTCTGCTGGGCAGTAAGGCCTACGTCACCGATCATCCGGTTGACAACATTATTGGCGTGGTGAACCTGGATATGTTCGGCTATGACAGCGATCATGATGGCTGCTTCGAGCTGCATGTGGGAACCCTGGCACAATCCCAGCCCATCGGTCAATGTTTCGCCCAGACCATCCAGTCCAACAGCCTGCCGCTCACCTATGACTACCTCACGGACCTGGGGGAGGGTTACTCCGATCACGAAACTTTCTGGAACCACAACGTCGGCGCCGTAGAAGTTTTGGAAAACTACACCAACCAGGCCCTGCCTGGCGGTTGCAGCGGCCAGGACCGCAATCCAAATTATCATAAATCCAATGATTACACGACCAACATGGATCTGCCGGTCACTTACCAGATCGCCCGGGCAGGCATTGCAACGGCAGCCAACCTCGCCGGACCGCTCGGCATCTGCTATGAAACGCTGCCCGCCATCACCTTTACCGGCCTGCCAGGCGCCAACCTGCTCTCCTGGGAGGCCCCGCCGCAAGCCGCTAATTACCAATTGGAGCGCTCGGAAACCGGCTGCGATGGGAGCTTCACCCCGCTGGGCAGTACCACCCAGCCCCAATGGTTGGATGGGAACGTGGCCCCGGGGCAAACCCTTGCCTACCGCTTGCAGGTGACGGCGGATGCCAGCCGCGGGTTCTGTGTTTCTGCCCCGCTTTGCACGACCTACACTGCCCCGGAGCATTTTCTCTTCCTGCCGGCGCTTTCCCGCTAACGCACAGATTGTTAAGGTTCTAAAGATACCATCCACCTTCCCGGTGTTTGAATTGCCGGGAAGGTGGTGATCAATCTACCAAAGTCAGGCTTTGCTGGCTGCCACGGCCCGCCGGTTGACCTTGCGGCGAGCGGGCTGGGGGTCCTTATCCGGCCAGGCAGCCACCATCGTGCCAAGGATGAAGATGAAGCCGCCCACCCATAGCCAGTTCACCAGTGGGTTGTGATACACCTTGAAGGTAGCGCCATCCGCGGAAATTGGCTTCCAGTCCACCAGCAAAACATACAAGTCATCTTCCATGGTGCTGCGCACGCCGGGAATGGTCATGGGCTGCTGCGATTCATAGTAGTAATCGCGTCGCGGGTAAAGCTCGCCCATCGGCCTGCCATTCTTACTCACCGTCACCACCGCCCGGGCTACATTTTTGCCATCCGGGGTATCAAACTCCGCCAGGGAGTCGTAACGGATGGAGTAGTTGCTCAGGGTGAGGGTTTCGCCCCTGCGCAGTGTGCCTTGCGTCTCCACCTGGAACAGTTCAATCCCGATGATGCCGAGAGCCATCAACACCACCCCCAGGTGGATGATATATCCGCCATAGCGGCGGCGATAGCGGGCAGCCAGGTTCCAGAAAGATACCAGCAGGTTTTCATCCGTGCGGCGGTGGCGTGCCCACACACCCCGTCCATATTCATAAAGCGTAATCGAAATCGTGAATCCCACCAGCCAGAAGCCAAGCAGGGCGGCCCAATTGCGCACACCCAGGGCAAACACCGCCACCAGGATGACCAGCGAGAATGCAGCCGGTTTCCACAACGCCCGGCCCAATGTTTTAATCGTCGAGTGACCCCAGGCTGAAAGCGGCGCCACACCCATTAAGAACAGCAAGCCGGCAAAGAGCGGGCCGGTATTACGTTCATACCAGATCGGTCCGAAGGTCACCTTTTCACCCGTCAACAGCTCGGAAATCAGCGGGTAAATCACCCCCCAGAAACAAATGGCCAGGATGCAGATGAACAGCAGGTTATTCAGCAAAAAGAGGGATTCGCGGGAGAGCAGTGAAGTCATGTGGCCCTCGCTGCGCAGAGAATTCCAGCGATGGAGCAGCAAGGCCAGCGAGATGATGAAACTGATGCCTATGAAACCGAAGAACAGCGGCCCTATGGCGCTCTGGGCAAAGGCATGCACCGAAGAAAGCACACCGGAGCGGGTAAGGAAGGTGCCAAAGATGACCAGCGAATAGGTGATGATGATCAGGATCATATTCCAACGCTTGAACAGGCCGCGCTTCTCCTGGATCATGACCGAATGCAGGAAGGCGGTGCCGCTTAACCAGGGCATAAAGGCTGCGATCTCAACCGGATCCCAGGCCCAGTAGCCGCCCCAGCCCAGCACGTCATACGCCCAGCGGCTGCCCAGCACCAATCCCAGCGAGAGGAACAACCAGGCCACCAGCGTCCAGCGGCGGGTGACGCGAATCCAGCGGTCATCCGTGCGCCCCGTCACCAGGGCGGCAATCCCAAAGGCGTAGGGAACCACGAAGGAGACAAAGCCCAGGTAAAGCATGGGCGGATGAATTACCATCCCCGGATGCCGCAGCAAGGGGTTGAGGCCGTTGCCATCCGGTGGGTTGATCAACACGCCTCCGGCGGGCTGGAACATGGCAGCCATCTGCCCGCTCGGCGAGAACCAGAACCGGTTGAACGGGTTCTCGAAGAAAACAATCATCACCAGGAAAAAGGCCACGGTCACCAGGGCCACCACGATCACCCAAGGCAAAAATTCTTGATCGCGCTCCCACTTACGCAGGGTGACGGCGGAAACAAAAGCCGAGAGCAGCCACGACCAGAAAACCAGCGAGCCTGCCTGCCCGCCCCACAGGGCGGTGATCTTGAGATACAACGGCATGCTGTTACTGGTGACGCCATAGACAAATTCATACTGATATTGCCCGGTGACCAATAAGATGATCAGCGCCACAGCCACCAGGCTGAGCAGCGGGAAGGTGAGCAGCATGGCCAGCCGGGCTGATTCCACCCAGCGGGGGGAATTCTTCAGCCCGCCGTACAGGGCTGCGCCGATGCCAAAGATGGCTGTAACCAGGGTGATGATGAGGATGCCAAAGCCAATATTACCGATCATAGTCGCTCCATTCAAACACGATAAAGTGGCCGCTGGGCGATGTGCAGCCCAACAGCCACCTCGATATGCGGAACCGTGAGAATATCAGTCACCAATCAACTGCGATTTCTGTTTAGTTTTGGTTGGAGGTTTCGGCTTGCTCTGGAACGGCCTCTTCATATTTCGTGGGGCATTTCAGCAGCAATTCCGAAGCATAGAATTTGCCATCCTCACCCAGGCGGCCAGTCATGATGGCCTGGGCCTCATTTTTC
>CALESS010000614.1 GCA_937907495.1 uncultured Anaerolineaceae bacterium | reverse complement strand
CCGCTATTGATCACCTGGATGGTGTAGCTGACGATTTGCCCGACCGCGGCATTCTGCGCCGCCGGGGATAGGCTGGAATTAACAAAACTGGCAGGGTTGGTGACGGTAGATTCCAACTTGCGGATGCTGCCGCCGTAAAAATCGAGCACATACAATTCACCCGCTTCATCTTCACCAAAGCCGCTGATGGAGATACCCGTGCCGTCCAATTCCAGTACCGGAGTGGAAAAGGTGAGCGGCGAGCTGCTGGTCTTGGTCAGGCTCCAGATTTTGCCGTACCCAAAGTCTGCATAGAAGTACCGGCCCGCCAGGTTCGGAAACAGGCTGCCGCGGTAGACAAACCCACCGGTAATGGAGATGCCATCGGTATGTGAATATTCTGCAATGGGGGGGATGAGGGAGGAGAGGAAGGCGGGATTGTCACAGGGCGGCTGGGAGGAGTAGGGATGCGTTCCCTCCATGCAGCGCCAACCGAGGTTTTTGCCCCCGGCAGAAGCCGCGGCTTCAAAATCCACCTCTTCCCAGGCACCCTGGCCGACATCCCCGATGTAGAGATCGCCGGTCAGGCGGTCAAAGCTGAAGCGCCAGGGGTTGCGCAGACCCAACTGCCAGATCTCATCCCGGCCCGGCTGGCCCACCAGGGGGTTATCCGCCGGGATGCCGTAGGGGGTGCCGGAGTTGACATCCAGGCGCAGCATTTTTCCCAGCAGCGAGTCCACATTCTGGGCGTTGTTTTGCGGGTCGCCGCCGCTGCCGCCATCACCCATGCCGATGTAAAGGTAACCATCCGGGCCGAAGAGCAGTTGGCCGCCATTGTGATTTTCGTAAGGCTGCGGAATGGTCAACAGCACCTGGCGGCTGGCGGGATCGGCCTGGTTGGGGTTGCCCGCCGAAACGGTATAACGAGCGATAACCGTGTTCATCGGGTTTCCCAGGTCAGTGTAGTTGATATAGAAGTAGCCATTGGTTTCGTAATTCGGGTGGAAAGCCACCCCCAGCAGGCCGCATTCTCCGCAGGCGGAATCTACGATGGAGGTGAGGTCGAGGAAGGGGGTGGGGCGCACAACTCCGTTTTGGATGATCTTGATACGCCCGGGTTTTTCGACGACGAAGATGCGACCGCTGGCATCCCCGGCGTGGGTGAGTTGGACGGGGTTGGTGAATCCACTGGCAAGGGTGGTGGAGATGCTGATATCACCCGCCGCGCGGGCCGGGGTGATGGGTGCTGGTTGAAGCATCAGCACGAGGATAAGGAAAGCCATCAAAATCCGTTTCACACGTCACCTCCCAGGTAAGGATTTGTGATTTTTTACACTATACAATACTTCGGTGGGAGATTCAAGATTCTTTTCCCGCCCGGGCTGATAAAATTACCCTGGTAAATAAAAAACCTGGGAGAGAAGATGAAGACAATCGGTTTGATTGGCGGGATGAGTTGGGAATCATCGTTGGAGTATTATCGCATCCTCAACGAGACGGTGAAGGAGAAACTGGGTGGGCTGCACTCGGCCCGGTGCCTGATGCTCTCGGTGGATTTTGCCGAGGTGGAGGTCTTGCAGCGCGAAGGCCGTTGGGAGGAAGCCGGTCAGATGATGGCCGCGGCCGGCCAGAGCCTGGAACGGGGCGGGGCGGATTTTGTGGTGCTATGCACCAACACCATGCATAAATTGGCGGTCGAACTGCAGGCCGGGATGCAAATCCCGTTGTTGCACATCGCAGATGCCACGGCGGTCAAGATCCAGGATCTGGGGCTGCACAAAATCGGCCTGCTGGGGACGAAGTTCACCATGGAGCATGACTTCTACAAGGGGCGGCTGGCAGAGCGCTTCGGGTTGGAGGTGCTCACCCCCGGGCCGGAAGGGCGCGCCATCATCCACCGGGTGATTTACGAGGAACTGGTGCGGGGCATCGTGCGGGAGGATTCCCGGCGGGCGTACTGTGAGATCATGGAGCAATTGGTGGGGGCGGGGGCGGAAGGCATCATCCTGGGCTGCACGGAGATCGAACTGCTGGTGAAGCAGGATGACAGCCGGGTGCCGCTTTTCCCGACCACCCGCATTCACGCAATTGCGGCAGTTGAGATGGCGCTGGCGGATTAGGGGTGCGGCGGGTTAGCGCCAGATGAGCGGCAGGTAGATTTTTTGCGTCAGCACGAGCGGTGACCCACTGCGCAGATAATTGCCACGCCCGGTTCCCCACAGGATGCGGGCATTGGCTGTGCCAGGCAAGTCATAGGCCAGCACACCGGAGTGTGCCGAGTTGATGACCACTTCCAGGTCGGCATCCGCATCAATGTTGGCCAGGGTGGGGGCGGCCATGGCGCCATTCCAATTATCGCCACCGAAAGCCGCGGGCAGGCTGACGGATTGCAAGAGCGTGCCCTGGGAGCTGAGGATCAGCAGCTTTCCGCTGTGGTTGCTGCCTTTCTGCACCCAGGTGGTGAGGAGAATCTCCGCCTGTCCGTCGTTATCCAGGTCTGCCACCGCCGGTTCGGAAGCGAAGGTCAGGAAGCCATCTGCGGGGGAATAGACCGAAACGGGGAAGTTGCCGTGTTCGGTCTTATCCAGCCAGTAAGCGTGCAGCCGGCCATCATAGGAGGGGAAGAGGATTTCCTTCTGGCCGTCGCCATCCAGGTCGGCCAGCACCGGGTTGGGGCGGCTGCTTTCGATCACCTCCCAGTTTTCGCTGAGCGGGGCGGCGGAGGAATCCGGGGTTGGCAGGATGGTCCAATCATAACTGCCCGCCGCCCAGCGGGTGCGGTCAGCCTTCAGAATGTAGGGCATTTCGTAGAGATCGGTGTAGGGTGAAGTGTCGCAATTGTAGATGTTGCCGATCACCACCACCTCCAGGCTGCCATCGCCATCCAAATCCCCCAGGCTGGGAGCGGAATTGGCAAAATTGGGGCGGTGCTCGCTGCCGCAAATGGCATAGCCGCGCAAATCCACCGTGTGAGAAACATGCACGCCCACCCGGCTCCAGAATTTTTGGCTGCCATCCGGGTTGAGTCCGTAGATCGGGCTGGCGCGCAACTGGCTGCCATCGGCGTTGAAGGCGGCCAGGTAGTGCGTGTCGTTGGGGCCGATGATCTCGGCCAGGCCATCCCCCGTTAAATCCGCTGCGGCCAGGTTCTGGTTGAAGCAGCCCGCAGCGTACCCATTGGTATCCGAATCCGGGCTGTGCTGCGGCCAGGCAGAGGGGCGCAGATCGCCGTTGTGTTCATAAACCCACCACTGATTGTTGCTGATGGTGGAGGCGGTCAGGATTTCCAGGTCACCATCGGAATCCAGGTCGTACACGCCCAGGGAGCGCAGCTCGTTACCGGCAATGGGGCGGCGCGACCAGCGCAATTCACCGGCTGAGGAAAAGACGTTGAGGTAGCCGGAGCCGTGGGCTGTCACGATCTCCAGTGAGCCGTCGTTCTCCAAATCGGCCAGCACGATATCCGGCCAGATGCGGTCACCGGGCGGATCAATGGCGGGCAGCTTCAGGCTGCCATCGGCACCATTCAGGATGAAGAAGGAATAGGCCCCTGCGATGATCTCCGGGGATCCATCGCCATCCAGATCCCCGACCGCGGGGGAGGAATACCAGCCGGTCTGGCACCAGGAGGAGTAGCATCCGCCGTGCTGCCATTTGAGGAGCGGGGCTTGAATGGCTTGCAGAGGGGCGGCGCGGCCGGGGAGGGCGGGCCAAAGCAGGCCGAAAATGAGCAGCCCGGGGATGAACAGGTTGAACCAACGCTTTTTCATGGAAGGTGTACCTCCACTGTAGAATTTACCTGATTTTGCAGGCCAAAACAACCGACAGTCCTGTTATGGAGGCTGGCCCGGCCGTTAATCCACCATTAAGGGTGATAAAATAGGCCATTCATCTCATTAAGGCGGTCTGCGGCATGCTGATTCCAACCAATCTGCTGGGGATTCTCTCGGCCATCACCTCTGCCGTGGTATGGGGCAGCGGGGATTTCACCGGGGGCTTTGCCTCGCGGCGCAGCCACTCGCTGCAAGTGCTGGTGCTCTCGGCGCTCTCCGGGCTGGGGGTGCTGGTGGTCTGTGCCTTGCTGTGGCGTGAGACGCTGCCCTCCTGGAGCGGGGTGTTGTGGGCGGCGGCGGCTGGCGGGGTGGGGACGATGGGGGTGGCGGCGCTGTATCACGGGCTGGGGCAGGGGAATGCAGCCAGTATTGCCCCGGTTTCGGCGGTGGTGGGGGCCGGGCTGCCGGT
>CALESS010000613.1 GCA_937907495.1 uncultured Anaerolineaceae bacterium | reverse complement strand
TTCCGGAACGACGCGGGGCCATTTCGCAAGGTTTGGGCATGGCACTCATAACGTTCCTCTCCCGTGTTACCTTGTTTATGGGAGTTAAATTCCTCGGTGGATTGCAAACAGCGATTTTAGGCCTGGGTGAACTGTTTGTCACCCTTACCACGGCTTACCTGTGGCTGGGAGATCGGTTCACCTTCTTACAATGGATGGGGGCTGCCCTTCTGGCAATCAGCTTGTTCCTGGTGGCGTTTGACAAAGTGGGACCAGAAAAACGCCGCAAAAGCGGCCTGTTGGCCTGGCTCAATCCTCCCTTTATCCAGCCTGGCGATATTCGCTGGTAAGATTATTTACTGCTCCTCCAACTGCGCCGGTAGCCGAAGTTCGAAGCGCGCCCCCTCTCCATATTGAGGTCTCACAATCCGAATACTTCCCCCGTGGGCCTGGAGGATATTGTAGCAAACTGCCAATCCCAGCCCGGTGCCGCCTTTTTTGGTGCTGATAAATGGTTCAAATATCTGACTTTCCATCTCTGGCTCGATCCCCGTCCCCGAATCCTCCACCCAAACGCAAATGGCCCCATCTTGATAGTTCGCCTCAATCCAAATTCTGCGGTCTGTTTTATTATCTTCCAGGGCATCCATGGCATTAATCACCAGGTTAAAGAAAACTTGCTGCAATTGATCGGCCGCACCCCAGAAAGCCGGCAAATTTGTGGGAACCGTAACCTTTAATTGGATAAAGCGATCTCGCATTTGGGGTTGGATTAATAACACAACCTTATCCACAATGGTTTTTAACTGGACAATCTCTTTTTCCAATTTTCCCGGTCGGTAAAAATCCAACATCCGGGCCACCATTCCGGTCAGGCGGTTCAACTCATCCTGCGCCAATTGCAAATACTTGCGCTGATCCGCCAGGGGAAGGTCTGCCCGCCCGGCAATATGGATGCAATTACGAACCGAGTGCAAGGGATTATTGATTTCATGCGCCACCGAGGCCATCAGGCGCCCCACAGCGGACATTTTTTCCGCCTGTACCAGTGCCCGCTGGGATTCTTCCAACTTATGCATATTCAATCGTAAATCTTCATACAGCCGGGCATTCTCCAACGCTACCGTGGCTTGCCGTACCAGGATGACGAACATTTCAAAATCTGAATCCTGATAGGCAGGTTCTCCTTCGCTTCGCGCAGCCAGATATAGATACCGTCCGTTCATCAGCTTGATCGGCGCGGCCAGGATGGAGTGAATGTGATGCTCCACCATCTGCGTCTGTAAGGCTGCATCCTCAGTTTCCTGCTTCAGAATCAACACCGGCAATCCCTGTTGAACAATCTTCAGCAAAGGACCACTTTCCACCGCCATTTGCAGCCACATTCCCCCATCCCCCAAATTTTCCATCAATTCATATTTCTCTTTTTTACGATCAATATTATAAATCTGCAACAGGCTTGGCCGCAGCATCCCACTGAGAGCCCCGCTGACCCGCTTGATCAGCACAACCGGATTGGTCTCCGAGAGTAAAGATTCCGAGATATTAAAAATTGGGCGCAAAGCATCCAGCCGGGCTGCATTTTTACGCTGCTGCCGGTTCTGCAATACATCTCTGCATTTTTCCACCAATTCCGTGGTGGATTCAAAAGGTTTGAGAATTAAGCCGTCAATTCCGCGGTGCAATGCCGTGATGGCTGTTTCCACGGTCCCGTGACCGGTCATCA
>CALESS010000612.1 GCA_937907495.1 uncultured Anaerolineaceae bacterium | reverse complement strand
AAATCCCGCAGGTAGTAATCCGGGTGGCGGATATTCAATCCACCGGCAATTACCACCGTTTCCGCCGCCGGGAAGTTTTCTTTCACGTAGGTGAGATGCTCTGCCAGAAATACATCTCGTTGAACCAGGCTGGCACGGCTTGGGGTTTGCATGGGCAATCGGTTGGACCCCAGTAAGGCAGCGGGAGCAGCCAAAAAGAACACCAAATTCACCAGGCATAAAGCACCCACCAGCCAAGGAGTAAATTGCGGTTTCCCCCACTGCTTCATCATTTGCACCACACTCCATCCAGCCAGCAGCAAGAGGGCAGGCAGCAAAATGATGACATGCCCCGCCTGCCGGATATGGATCAGCACAAAGAATAAGAGGCCCGGAGCCAGCCAAAGGCTCAACGGCAGGAAAAGCGGATGACGCAGGCTGGTTTTCCAGTTCCGCAGCAGGTGCCAGAACCCCCAGGCTAAGGGCAAGACCCCTGCCAGCAGACCGTAAAAGAGGTATATCGCCACCCGGCTGGTGTTCAAACCCAATTGATTAATGATGAAGATGGAAGCTTCATCTGTAATGGCTGAGCTTTCCGCCAGAAATGCCCGGATATATGCGCTCAAGCCACCGGAAAGAGCAGTCATTGGAATGAACCAGGCCAGAACCACCATTACCAGGGTCAACAGGCTCAAAAGCCGCTGTTTCCAGTTCAGGCGCACCAGCGCCAGCAGCCAGAGCGGCCCCAGGAAGACAATATCGTGCAGGCGAACGCCCCCGGTGACGCCCAAAGCGACTGCTGACCAAAACCAGAGCCCCCGGTTTCCCTGCCATTGTTTAATCAATAGCAGCGCGGTCAGCGATACCAGGAAGAAATCGAGCGAGTAGTTTAAGGCAACTTCACCTTCAAACCACAGCAATGGGCTGGAGAGTGCCAGCAGGCTTGCGGCAATAGCCACCGGGCGATTCACCAGCTTGAGAGCCAGCAGATAGAAGGCTCCGATCCCCAAGGCCCCAAACACAATGCTGATCGCCACCAGGGCGGCATTGGCATCTGGTAGCACCCGGTTCACCAGTTTCCCGAGCATCGAGTACAAGAAATAACCCGGTGGATGCGGTTGGTGCAGACGGACATCGTAGCGCTCCAGGCTCAGGGCATAGTTCACCGAATCCCAGTGGTACAGGTAGCGGGAGGCAAACGGCAGGCGTAACAGCAACGCTGCCAGGGTAAAGCTGAGGGTGAGCCATCGGTCTTTTTTCATATCAGCCGTTTCTCCCTGGCCAAAGAGCCGCGCCTGAGGATAACCCAAAAAATCACCGCTCCAACGCCATAAACCAGGGCCAGCGGAATCAGGCTTGCCCAGCCGTGCAGGCCAACCGCCATGCCCAGGTTGCGGGCAATGTTCCCCTCCACCAGGTTGGGAAGCGAGTAGGTGAATAAGGGGTTCATCCGCCAATCGGGGAAACTCTGGCCGCCGATGGTTTCTGCCCACACTGCCAGGAACGACCATAAACTCAGAACTCCCACCAAAACTCGAACCCATCGCATATGACCCAAGCGCTGGACGAACGCCCCCATCCCCAGCATCAGGAAGGGCAGCATCGGCAGCACATAACGCGGCCCCACCGAAAACCCGCCCTGCCACATCACCGAAGAGCCATTGAACAGGATGAATGAGGCCACAGCCCAAACGCTCAGCCACCATACTTTGCGCTCCTCTCTGCTGCGCCACCAAAACCAAAAACCAGCGATCCCCGGCAGAAGAACAGGCGAGAGGAAAAACAAACCGCGATATGAGCTGAACGTGATGCCCCACAGAGCTTCTAGCCGCGGCAGCCCGATGCTGATCAACCCGACCGAATGCTGTTCCTGGTAATTGGCGGAATATTCATAGCCCACCGGCAGGATGGTATGAAAAATGGAATAATCGTACACCGCCAGCAAGATGCCGGGTAAAATCCCCCCGGCCAACAACCACCCCGCCTGACGCCGGATATTTTTTTGGGTGAAAAAGTAAATGACAATTGCAGCCGCGATCAACGCCGTGGGATACTCTGAAATGACCGACCAACCCATCATGACCCCCGCCAGCAGCAGCCAGCCCGGTTTGGCCCGCCCATCCCGCATTTGATAAAGGATGCGGAAGGCTCCAAACAACAGGAAGGCGCACAACTGATGGCTGAAGAACTGCCCGGAAAACGCAAAGGCCGGGGTGCATAACCCATAAATCATCACCAGCAATCCGCGCCAACCCGGGCCAAGGCCAAACATGGACAACTGGTCAAAAAGAAGAACCCCCAGCAAGGCCGCCGGCAGGGCACTTACGATCATGGTCACCAAATACAACACAATCATGAACTTGATCTTTTCCAGCAAGGCCCCCGTACCACCCTCATTGAGCGTGGCAGCAAAGGCCTCGCTCTGACCCATGCGTTGTAATACCCCTTCCACCCGATCCAGGTTTAAAAGCGGCCGCAAAGCGGCATATACCGGCACAGCCAGAAACGACGGGCCAGGCGCTTTGTCCAGGTAGTAATGCCCTTCAAAGAAAGCATAATCCCCGGTGTTCTGATAGTAATCATCAATTTTGAGCGTACCCTGATCCACGATCGCCAGGGTGAGGTCCAGGCGCGAGGTCTGGCTCCAATCTGCCCAGCGCGGCAGGAAGTACGCATAGCTCACCAACAATAGCAAGAAAACCAGCCAGCGAATCCGCGAGGTTGAACTTTGGCTTACCGCAGGTTTACTCATCTTCGGGTCATCCTCTCATTCGCATCAAGAAATGGCTGCGCTTTTACCGGAGTTGGCGGAATAAATCGCATCCAGGGGCCGGCAAGCTGTCCGATAGTCATAGCGCTCTGCAATTAATTGGCGTCCAGCCTCCCCCAACCGCTTTGCTTCGTGAGGATTTTGCAGGCACTCCAGCACGGCTGCCGCAAATTCGGAGGGTGTATCCGCAATCTTCAAGTGTTGATCGTGGACGACCTCGATGCCCTCACAGCCGATTGAGGTGGTGACAATCGGCAGCCCCTGCGCCATGGCGTTCAGAATCTTTACCCGCATCCCGCTGCCGGCTCTCAGGGGAACAACCATCACCCCGGCATTTTGCAAGAGCGGCGTGGGATCTGCGACATATCCGTGAACATGCACGCCGATCTCCCGCCGGTCATACGCCGCAATTTCCTCCGGTGGTCGGGCGCCAACAATATCAAACGCCACACCCGGCATTTGCTGCCGGATGAGAGGATAAATCTCCTGCAAAAACCAGAGCATTCCATCCACGTTCGGCGGCCAATACATCGTCCCCACCGAGATGATGTGGTTGGCGTCCACCCCCCGTTCAATGGGCGGGAACTCATCCAAATCCACCGTAATCGGGATGACTGTGGCCGGGCAATTCGCGCCCATCGCTTCTGACAAGGCCTGCCGGTCTTCTTCGCTTACCACGGTCACCGCATCAAATTTTCGACAAATATCCCCTTCATATTGCCTCAACAAACGCCAGTCCCGCTCCAAAACCCAGCGCTTCGGGCCGGCAGGCAGCGTGGCGGCCAGCCGTTGATACAACTGCCAGAGCGCGTTGTGGGCATCCAGCACCTGCTTCGCTCCGCGGATGCGCAATGCATATTGCGCCATATTCAGTTGATCGGCATGGGCCAGTTCAAACCGGGTTTCTGCCGCCAACCGATCCACGAGTTGGCGCATATTCCTTCGGTCATCGCGGGTCATCATCCACGGTTGGCCGGTAGCCAGGCTGCGCAGGAAGGCTGTACCATCCAGAGCCAGGTTCCGTTCCATGGGCACGGTTTCCACCCGGCTGCAGACCTGGCGTAAGCGCTCCACCTCCTGGCTTTGATCTCCGCGGATGAAAGAGACCAGGGTCACCTCGTGCTGCTGGCACAGGTATTTAATGACATTCCAGGTCTTCACCTTCGGCCCCCTATCGGGTGGGAAGGGCAGCACTTGCGTCAGCAAAATGGTTTTGA
>CALESS010000611.1 GCA_937907495.1 uncultured Anaerolineaceae bacterium | reverse complement strand
GCCGGGGGCTTCCACCACCAGGGTGGTGTAAGCCAGGCGGGCGATATCCACCTCACTCTGACCGGCACCCACCGTTTCGATCAATACCAGGTCGAAACCGGCAGCATCCAGGCAGCGGGCGGCGGCAGCCGTTGTGCCGGAAAGCCCGCCGAGCGTGCCGCGGGCGGCCATGGAGCGGATGAAGATGCCCGGGTCACCCGCCAGGTCCCGCATCCGCAGCCGGTCGCCGAGGATGGCCCCGCCGGTGAAAGGACTGGTGGGGTCCACGGCCAGGATGCCCACCGTGCGGGGCGGATTGCGGCGGCGGAAAGCCCGGGCCAACTGGTTGACCAGGGAAGACTTCCCTGTGCCGGGGGCGCCGGTGATGCCGACCAGGTGGGCTGCGCCGCTGTGCGGGTAAATTTCATCCAGGGTTGCCTGGCCGGCCGGGGTATCGTTTTCAACCTCGGTCAAGAGGCGGGCGAGTGCCAACCGATCACCAGCCAGTACCGCCCGGGCGGATAGGATGCGGCTGCGGCTCAAGCCTGCTCTGCGCTGCCCAGCACCGCGGCGCGGATTTCATCTGCAATCTGGCCGGTGGGAGTGCCGGGGCCATAAACGGCATGAACGCCCATCGCCAGCAGGGCCGGTACGTCTTCATCGGGGATGATGCCGCCCAGGAAGACATGCACATCCTCCTGGCCGTTGGCGCGCAACAGTTCCAGGACGCGCGGGGTGAGCCCCAGGTGCGCCCCGGAGAGAATGGACAACCCAACGGCGTCCACATCTTCCTGCAGGGCGGCCTCGGCGATCATTTCCGGGGTCTGGCGCAGGCCGGTGTAGATGACTTCCATGCCGGCATCCCGCAGGGCGCGGGCAACAACCTTGGCGCCGCGGTCGTGTCCATCCAGACCGGGTTTGGCGATGAGCACGCGAATCTTTTTCTCCATACCACCTCGTTGTTGATGAAGGGTTGCGATATTTCGATTATACCGCTATTTGATTCTCACTGCGCAGGGGATGGCAGACAACACCCCGCCGGGGCTGGGGGGGGAAGAAGAAAGGCATTAATTCTCCGCGCCGCTGCCTTATCGGTTTCTGGCGGCTGGGATGGACCTATGTTTCAGGCTGTTCTTCGGCCTCTTCGGCGCTCAGTTCCAACGGGGTGAGGCTGAGCTTGCGGTACTGCTGGCGCAGGGTATCCAACGGATGCAATTCCCCCGCTGCATCCTCAAAAAACCACAGGTCCCAGCCGTTGGATGGCCCGCCGCCTGAGAGCCGGGAGGCTACCTTGTGGAGGGAACCGGCCAGTCCGTCAATCGTCAACCAGCCATCCGCCCGCAAACGAGCGGACAGGCTGCGGTCGCGGCGAAAGTAGAGCACCTGGCCTGGCTGCAGCAGCCCGCTCTCGATCAGGTTGCCCAGCGGCAGGCGAGGCTCGCGCCGGATTTGCGGCGGCAGCACCTGGTCTTCTTCGCTAAAATCGGGCGGCTGAATGAGTTCAATGCGCTGGAGGGCGCTTTCAATGTAGCCCGGCTCGCGCTCAATGCCAATAAAATGGCGGCCCAGTTTCCTGGCCACCGCTCCGCTGGTGCCGCTGCCAAAGAAGGGATCCAGCAGCACATCCCCCGGCCGGCTGGAGGCCAGCAGGATGCGGTGCAGCAACGCTTCCGGCTTCTGGGTGGGGTGCACCTTGCGGCCGTTGCGCTTCAGGCGTTCCGCCCCGGTGCAGATGGGCATCAGCCAATCTGAGCGCATTTGCAGGTCGTCATTGGCGGCTTTCATCGCCCGATGGTTGAAGGTGTAGTGGCTGCCCCTGGATTTGCTGGCCCAGATCAGGGTTTCGTGGGCGTTGGTGAAGCGCACGCCGCGGAAATTGGGCATGGGGTTGGTCTTGACCCAGATGACGTCGTTGAGAATCCAGAAGCCCAGGTCTTGCAGCACTGTCCCCACCCGGAAGATGTTGTGGTAGCTGCCGATGACCCACAGCGTGCCGTCATCCTTCAGCACCCGGCGGCAGGCGGTAAGCCAATCGCGGGTGAAGACATCGTAGGCTTGAAAGCTGGCGAACTGGTCCCAGGCGTCATCCACCGCGTCGACGCGGGTCAGGTTGGGGCGCCACAACTCCTGCTGCAATTGCAGGTTGTAGGGCGGGTCGGCAAAGACCAGGTCCACCGATTTTTCCGGCAGGGTCGCCATCATTTCCAGGCAGTCGCCCGCGAGGATCGTATCCAGCGGCAGGGGTTTGGAGGTCATGGATTCCATTATACACGGGGCGGAATCCGCGCGCCAATGGAAATGAATCGAATGGGAGGTGGATCGCCGGGCGGGTCGCCTCTA
>CALESS010000610.1 GCA_937907495.1 uncultured Anaerolineaceae bacterium | reverse complement strand
CAACCACCTATGGAAATGTAACAGAACTCAAAGCCCCCGCCGAAGCCCATCCCCCCGAACCTGGCACAGCCTCCATCAGCGGGCTGGTCTATGTACCCGGCGCCAAATATGTGGTCAAAGGCACCGTCATCTACCTGGTGCCTGCTGAAGGTGAAAACAAAGACCAGGTGCCGGGCATCCTCATCGGCAGCGGTTTGGAATCACGGGGCGATATTGTCAGCCGCACCGATGACCAGGGCAACTTCTACATAGATAATATTCCACCCGGCAACTACTTCCTGGTGGTTTCCTTCCAGAATAACATTGTACTGACCTCCATTTCTGAGACGGACCTTGCGCCGCGCTTGTATACCTTCGAAGCGGATGCTTCCATTCCCCTGGGCCTGATCGTCAGTCCCGGCGATTAAGCACCATCAGCCTCGCACCAGCTGAATTTACCAGCGAAAAAGAGACGGGAGTTGCACTCCCGCCTCTTTTTTTTCTCCCCTGGCATTCTTCTTGCAACCTTCTGTTGGATCGGAGGCTGCATGAAACGTATTAATCTCTTCCTGTTTTTTGTCCTCATTTTGGCCGGTGCGGCTTGTATTGCCTTGCCAAAACTGCCGTTACCGCACATCAAAACCCAGCCTCCCCTGGAGATGCCCGCTTCCGTCACCCCCACCGCGGCAGCCCAGCCCGCCACCAAAACAGCCCTCCCCCTGGAGACGGGCATTACACCCCTGCCCGCCACGCAAACGCTCACCGCAGCACCCACGCTGACCCCCGAACCCACTGCCACGCCTCTGCCGCCGACAGCCACCTTTACCCCCACTGCCACACCCTTGCCCTTCCGCCCGGTGCGGGTGGAAGCGCCCGCCTACCTGCCCAACTTCACCCATGCGGAGAAGGGCTGCGGTTGGTTTGGGGTGGGCGGCCAGGCTTTTGATCTCAACGGCCAGCCCGTGCGCAATTGGACGGTGCTGGTGACCGGAACCCTCAACGGGGAAGTGCGCCAGTGGCTGGGGTTAAGCGGCCTGGCCACCGCCTATGGCCCTGCCGGCTACGAAATTGAACTGGGCAATACCCCCCTGGAAACCAGCGGCGCGTTCACCATCCAATTGCGGGATGGCAGCGGCCAGCCCTTGACGGAAGCTTTCCCCTTCGATACCCATGCCGATTGCCAGAGCGGCCTGGTGCTGATCAACTTTGTGCAGGTCGAACCGATCCT
>CALESS010000609.1 GCA_937907495.1 uncultured Anaerolineaceae bacterium | reverse complement strand
GTCCAAGGGCCACCACAATTTTCTCAAAATCTCCGGGAAGGCATCCGGTGCTGACCCATGCAAAGCCATCCCCCTGGCGTAAGCCCCATAGAAATGAGTATGTGCACAGATATTTCCAGGCATAACATATTGGCTATGCGCATTGAGCCTTTCCTCTTGGGGATGCTTTTCAAGCATATCATCGCTTTTCCCCATTTCCTGGATCAGTCCACCTTCAATCAATATCCCCTGGTCCTCCAGGATACGGTTGGGCGTCTCCCAGGTGATTAATTTTGCATTTGTAATCAGCATACTACCCTCCCAATTTTTGCCGCTGAAGCTCCAGGGCGATTTCTTCCTGATCCACCGGCAGGCTCCTGACCCGCACCCCCACAGCATGGTAGATTGCATTGGTGATGGCAGGTGTGGTCGGAATGCTGACAATCTCACCCACCCCTTTTGCGCCAAACGGGCCGCTTGCCACCGGGTCCTCCACAATGAACGAGGTGATTTCGGGGGTGAGCATAATTCCTGGCACTCGGTATCTTGCCAGGCGGTCGGTAATCACCATCCCCTCTTCCGTGATGAAGTTTTCAGTCAATGCGTTTCCGAGGCCCATCATCACCCCGCCCTCGATCTGACCCTGCAACCCCAATGGGTTTATGGCGCTGCCCACATCTGTCGCTGCCACGATCCGAAGTACCTCAACCTCGCCGGTCACTCGATTAACTTCTACCTCGGCAGCCTGGGCCGCAAACGAAAATGCGAAGTGCATGTCACCGCCTTCTCCAAGCGGTGTTGTCTTTGGTGCTTCATATTCATAAAGGACTTTCATGGCTTGATGTTCAGCCATAAGTTCTCGGGCTACTTCACACATCTTCAAAACCCGTTCACCCAGCCAAACGCCTTCCGGCGAGAAGATTATTCGCTCCGGATCCAGATCATATTTTTCCGCCAAAAAAGCTGCGATCTTGGTTTTCATTGCCCGCGCTGCATGGCGCGCCGCATTCCCGCTGACGTAGGTTTGCCTGGAAGCAGTCGTTGGCCCGCCATCGGGTGTAAGATCGGTATCGGATAACAACACCCGCACTTGCCCGGCGGGGACGTTCATTTCCTCGGCTGCAATCAACTGCAATACCGTAACCAATCCCTGTCCCAGCTCCGCTGACGAGGTTCTCACTTCAAACTGACCATCCGTAAATAACTCAATCTCCACCCCTGCCTTATCTGGAGCGCCACCGCCCAAGCCGGTATTTTTATAGGCTGCCGCAAATCCCCAGGCTCGGACTTTCCGTGGATCTCCAGCCACTGGCTGAGGCACAAATGGGTCCTGGTCTCCACAAAGCTTGTGGATTTCATTTTCCACTTTCTCGATACACTCCATCAACCCCACGCTGTCTTGCAGAACCTGCCCGGTATTGGTTATGCTTCCCGTCCGTAAAGCATTCCGCTTGCGCAATTCGATTGGATCAATCCCAAGTTCTTCCGCCAGCCAATCCATCATGGATTCGATGGCAAATGCGGATTGCGTCACGCCAAACCCCCGAAAAGCACCTGCCGGCGGGTTATTCGTATACATGGCGTAACAATCTGCTTTGGCGTTGGGCATCTCGTAAGGGCCGGAAGAATGGGTGGTAGCCCGTGTCAGTACCTTCTCTCCGAGGGAGGCATACGCTCCAGTATCCCCATATAACTCAGTTTCGACAGAAAGAAGCCTTCCTTCGCGGCTGGCGCCCATTTTCACCCGCATTTGCGTGGCATGCC
>CALESS010000608.1 GCA_937907495.1 uncultured Anaerolineaceae bacterium | reverse complement strand
TCACGGACAGATCGTATTTGCGCTTGACCTCGACGTAGGAGCGGGCGAAATCGCATTGCCCGGCCACGGGTGGCTGCCACGCCTCGGCGCCAGCGTGGTCCTTGGAGAAATTGACCGCGCCCGGCTCGGAAAAATTGTCTTTGGCGATCCCGAAGCCCTCGTCGCACTGGAACGCATAGTCCATCCGCTGGTAGACCAGGCCGTAGATTTGCTGGTGCGCCGGGCTCCGCAGCCTGTGGTGGTGATCGAAGCCATCAAACTCATTGAAAGCGGCCTGGCAAAAAAGTGTGACAGCCTGTGGGTCGTTTACTCTCCGATGGAAATCCAACTGGCCCGCCTGATGCAAAACCGCAAGCTGACAGAAGCAGATGCCCGCCAGCGAATTACCAGCCAACCGCCTCAGGAAAAGAAGGTTTCCCAGGCGCAGGTCGTGATCCGAAATGTGGGCACCTTCCAGGAGACCTGGCAGCAAGTGGTATCCGCCTGGCAGAAGACAGTCAAAGTGACTGTTGCCGAACCCACCACCCTGGTGACGCGCGTGGCAGCCAGCAAAGGGGAGATCAGCATTCTGCGCGGCAAACCCCGCCATTCGCAAGAGATTGCCAACCTGATGAACCGCTTGAAAAAGCCGGCTTTCGTCATCACCCAGGAAGATGTGATGGGCATGTTTGGTGAAAAGGCCTTCCTGTTATTGCAAGCCAGTGATAATTTCCTGGGGGTGGTGGGCTGGCAGGTGGAAAACCTGATCGCCCGCACCACTGACATTCTGATTGACCCCTATCTCAAGCTCGAAGATGCCCTGCCGCCCCTGATTCAGGAAATGGAACAAGCCTCGCGGGTTCTGCAATGTGAAGCTTCGCTGGTCTTTCTCTCCCCAGAGATGGCAAAAAACGAACCGCTCTGGCGGGCGCTGGGGTATGAACGGCGCACGCCCGCTTCGCTGGGGGTGCTGGCCTGGCAGGAAGCCGCCCAGGAATCCATGCCCCCCGAGGCGGTGATGTTGTTTAAACAATTACGGGTTGACCGCGTTTTGCGGCCAATTTAAAAGCTGCACGGGCTGCCAGGAGCAGCCATATCCGGTGAAAATCCTGTGTCCGATTTACTAGACCAATTTCTGTTCATTCTGCAACGCATTACCTGGCTCAGTGTGCTGGATATTGTCCTCGTCGCACTGGTGTTCTTCGTGATTTTTATCCTGGTGAGCAATACCCAGGCCATGGTCTTGCTGCGCGGCATGATTTTGGTCATCATCCTGCTGGCGTTCTTCACCAGCATCCTGGATTTAAGCGCCTTTTCCTGGCTTGTCAATCAGACACTGCCGGCGCTGTTGTTAGCCATTCCGGTCATCTTCTCCCCCGAGATCCGCCGCGGCCTGGAGCGCCTGGGCCGTGCCGGCTCGAATCCCGGCAGTATCACCCGCTCCACCTCTGCCCAGCAGGCCATGCAGAATACGATCAAAGCGGTGGTCACTGCTGCCGCCCGTCTATCTGCCCGGCAGCACGGTGCGCTCATCGTGTTGGAGCGACGTGACAACCTGCGCGAATATACCCAGACCGGCACGATGATGAATTCAATCGTGACCCCGGAATTATTGCTGCAAATATTTTTCCCGAACACGCCTCTGCATGATGGCGCAGTGCTGATTGCCAACAACAAGATCGTTGCTGCCGCCTGCGTGATGCCTCTCTCCGCCAGCGGAGTATTGAAAAGTACTGCCGAACGGAAAATGGGCCTCCGGCACCGCGCCGCCCTGGGCATTTCTGAAGCCAGCGATGCGGTGGCGGTGGTCGTTTCGGAAGAAACCGGTGCCATCTCGATCGCCCAGAACGGTCGCATGATCCGCCGGCTCGATAGTGAACGATTGGAAAACGTCCTGATGGCCTTCTACCGGCCTGCCGAAACCTCATCCGCACCGGTTCGCTTCTTCCGCAAAGTATTCAAACGCGCCGAGCGGCCCGATCGGAAAAAGGAGGATTAAGTGTCTAATTTGCTGCGCAAAATTCTCAAGCAAATTCCCACCCTCCTGCTATCACTCGGCCTGGGCTTAATTGTCTGGGGCTTTGCGGTGACCAGCGCCGACCCGGTGGTGGAGCGCATTTTCCCCCGCCCGGTGAAGATTGAACTCATCGGCCAAAACCCAGCTCTGATCCTGACCAGCGAATCCTCGCTGGAGATGACCCTCACCCTACGTGCTCCGCAATCCGTTCTGGATAAGCTGCAAAACAACCAGGTCGCCATTCGGGCGATGGTGGATCTCTCCACTCTGCCCGCCGGAACCCACACCCTGCCGGTGCAGGTTGAGGTGGAGACCCGCCCGGTCAAGATTGTGGCCCATAACCCTACCACGGTCACCGTCACACTGGAGCCGCTGGCGAGCGCCTCGCTGCCCATCCGCCTGATTACCACGGGTGAGATTGCCGTAGGCTTCCAGGGCGGACCGCTGGCCCTCAGCCAGATTAGCACCACCATCAGCGGGCCGCAATCCCAGGTGGAAAAGGTAAAGGAAGTGGTTGCCAACCTGGATATCGGCCTGGCCCGCGAGAATATCAACCGCAGCCTGTTGCTGCAAGCCGTGGATGCAAACGGCGCCCAGGTGACCGGCCTCACCATCACGCCGGACCGGGTTACCGTCTCACAATCCATCACCCAGCGCGGCGGTTACCGCACGGTGGTGGTAAAAGTGGCAGTCACCGGACAGGTAGCCAGCGGCTACCGCCTGACCAATATCTCGGCCTTTCCCGCCGTGGTGACGGTATTCTCAACCGACCCCAACCTGGTCAACCAACTGCCGGGGTATGTGGAAACCACCCCCCTAAGCCTGACCGGCCTGAAGGACGATGTGGACGTGCGCATGGACCTGGTGTTGCCAACTGGCGTGTCTGTGGTTGGTGAGCAGAGTGTGCAGGTGCAGGTGGGTATCGCCACCATCGAGGGCAGCGCCACCCTCATCAATCAGCCGGTGGAACTGATCAATCTGCCGCCCGGCCTAATGGCGGAGGTTTCTCCGCTCACCGTGGATGTGATTATCTCCGGGCCTTTGCCCCTGTTAGATCAACTAACCCAGGCCGACCTGCGCATCACCCTGGATTTGACCGGCCTGACCCGCGGTACGTTCCAGTTGAACCCGACCATCGAGCTGCGAATTGCGGAAATTCGAGTAGAATCAATCCTTCCCGGCAGCGTGGAAGTGCGGTTATCCACTGCACCACCTCCAACTGCCACACCGAGAAATTAAGGAATATTATGAATAAACCTGTTGTCGTCCTGGTAGGGCGGCCAAACGTTGGTAAAAGCACCTTATTTAACCGCCTGGTGGGCGAACCTACGGCGATTGTGGACGAAACACCCGGCACCACCCGGGACCGTCTCTTCGGGGAGGGAGACTGGAACGGTATTTCATTCGATGTCGTGGATACAGGCGGCATTGACCCCACCGCTGCCAGCCGCGGCACGCCGCTCTCCGTAGGCTCGGCGGATTTCATCGAGGAGATCCGTGACCAGGCAGAAATTGCCATCCAGGAGGCGGATGCCATTCTGTTCCTGGTGGATGCTGCGAGCGGACTGACACCTGCCGACCGGGAAGTTGCCCAGATTTTGCGCCGCTACCGGCAGAATAAAGAAGGCAAACTCTGGCCGCCGGTTTTCCTGGTGGTAAACAAAGCCGATAACCAGAACCTTCGCAACAACGCCAGCGAATTTTATGAGCTGGGCATGGGGGATCCATATCCCATTTCTGCGGTGCATGGCACGGGCACCGGCGACCTGTTGGATGACCTGGTAGGCTCCTTCATTATTGAATCGGAAGATGTGGATGATGATTCGGTAAAAATCTCGATCCTGGGCAAGCCAAACGTCGGCAAAAGCAGCCTGTTGAATCGCCTGGTGGGTGAGGAGCGTGCGATTGTCAGCCCCATCGCCGGCACCACCCGCGATTCGGTGGATACACATATAATCTTTGATAATATCCCTGTAACCCTGATTGATACCGCCGGCATCCGCCGCCGCGGCAAAGTGATTCCCGGCGTGGAAAAATATAGCGTCATCCGCTCGATGCGGGCCATCGAACGCTGTGATGTGGCGCTGCTGGTGCTGGATGCCACCGAGGGCATCAGCGCCCAGGATGCCCACATTGCCGGGTACATCCTGGAGGCGTGGAAAAGCACGGTGGTGCTGGTGAACAAATGGGATGCCGTGGAAAAGGATTCCACCACCATGGAAGAATACACGCGCATTATCCGCAAAGACTTAAACTTCATGGATTACGTCCCGATTTTGTTCATTTCAGCCAAAACCGGTCAGCGGGTGGATGAGGTGATGCCGCTTGCGTTGCAAGTGCAGGAAGAACGCCTGGCGCGCCTGACCACCGGTCAGCTCAATCGAATCTTGCATGCCGCCCAGGATGCTCATTCGCCGGTCTACGGACATGGCAAAAGCCAGTTGAAGATTTACTACGCCACCCAGGTGCGTTCTGACCCGCCGACCTTCATGATCTACGTGAATGATCCCAAGCTGGCCCATTTCAGTTATTTGCGTTACCTGGAAAACCAGATTCGCAAGGAATATGCCTTTCTCGGCACCCCCATTCGCCTGGTGCTCAAACCCCGCCATTAAAGGTTCACCGGCGGTTACAGGGGTGGCAATTGTTAAAAAACTCTTCCCTTGATTCACCGCCCGGAGGAGCCTATAATCAGTTTCGTAGTAAATTGGCAGCCCGGAGGTTGTTGTGGAAGAACCATTCCAAGTAATTGAACCCCAGCCGGAAATCAGTGGGGAGCCGAAAGCTCCAAAAACCAGGCCTGCCTGGTTAAGCCTGACCCTGGAAATTGCCCAAACCTTGATTTTGGCGCTGGTGTTATATTTTTTGATTGATAGTGTCATCG
>CALESS010000607.1 GCA_937907495.1 uncultured Anaerolineaceae bacterium | reverse complement strand
CTGCCCCCGATGAACATCCTGGCCATGCGCCAGCCGCCTTACCGCGGTTCGCAAATCCAACTCGTCGAGACGCTCGACCCCGGCGCCAATTATTACCGCTACATCGCCTATTATGAATCCGAGGGACTGAAAATTTATGGCCTGCTGACCGTTCCCTTTGGTGAAACACCGGCCAGCGGCTGGCCGGCGATCGTCTTCAACCATGGCTATATCCCGCCGGAACAGTACAAATCCACCGAACGTTACATTGCTTACGTCAACAACCTGGCTGCCAACGGTTACATTGTCTATCGCATTGATTACCGCGGCCACGACCGTTCGGATGGCGAGCCCAGCGGCGCTTATGGCAGCCCGGGTTATACCGTGGATGTACTGAATGCTGTGGCTTCTTTGAAGGCCTTCCCCCCGGTTGACCCCGCACGGATCGGCATGTGGGGGCATTCGATGGGCGGCTTCCTCACCCTGCGCGCCATGGTCATCTCGCCGGATATCAAAGCCGCGGTGATCTGGGCGGGGGTGGTGGCTTCTTACCCGGACCTGATCTGCTGCTGGCGCACGCCCACCCCAGGCCCTACGCCCACCCCGTTCACAGCCACCTTGGATGCCGCCGCCCGCCCTGGTTGGCGCTCCAATTGGCAGCAAGAGTACGGCTCCCCGGAAGAGAACCTCAAGTTCTGGCTGGGCGTTTCTGCCAACAGCTACCTGGCGGATCTCTCCGGCCCGATTCAGCTTCACCACGGCACAGCAGATACCGAAGTGCCGATCAAGTTCTCGCGCGATTTCTACCAGCAGTTATTGGCTGCCGGGCAGACCGCCGAGTTTTATGAGTATGAGGGGGATGACCACAACCTGGCTGGATCCTTCAGCCTGGCGATGACCCGCACGCTGAATTTCTTTGAAAAATACCTTAAGGGGAATCCGTCACCTTGAGGATGGTCACTTCGTCATTCTGATAGACCACGCTCCAGAGGGGGCTTTCTTTTTTGAATTTCTCCAATCCGCTGCCGTGGTAATACAGCGTTTCCAATTTGCCGATGTAGATATATTGCACCCGGTATTGTTTCAACAGGGCGGCGGTCTTTTCCAGGTCATCTGTGGTGTACAGGCTGGTGACATCCGCCTTGCGCCGATCAACAATGTCGGTCGGCAGAGCCGCCCGTTGCTGCTTTTGGTGCCAGTCCCAACCGATGACGGTTGGCAGGCCGGTGTAGGTTGAAACCCGTGAACCCCAGCGGTAGAGCGGGCCATAGGCTTCCAAAATCACGGGGATGCCCCGGACGTTTGCTTGCAGCCATTCCATCGCCTGGCGGTCCCAATCCAGCGTCACCGGGCGGTCTTCGTCCGAGTAAACAGCGGTTTTCAGGAAAGCCGCGCCATCCAGCGTTTTGGCGTTACTGTTTTGGAAGCGGTCTTTCAGCCGCGCCGGAACCGCCGTGAGCGGATAAAGCAGGCTGGCAGCCAGCAAAATTGCGAACAGCCACCACCACCAGGCATCTTGCGTTCTGCGGGGTCGGTGCGGTTGGCGTTGGGCTGCCACCGCAGCTTCCGGCTTCAATGCGCTGCGCTCCGCCCGTTCCAGGGGCGCAGTTTTGGGTTGGGCCGCCAGCCAGAGGCGGGGAATCAACTGCCAGAGCGCCACTGCGCCGGCTATCCCGAACATCACCCACACTTGCAGGTAGAACTTGAAGACGGTGTTCATCCGTCCCACATCGCCTTTCAGCACCAACACTTCCACCACCGCCGTCAACAGCCACCCCAGGCCGATCAGGCAGAGGGTGAACTGCCGCTGCGGATCAGGCCGCCGGCTGAAGAGCAGCAGGGCCGTCAGCAGGCAGAGGGCCAGGGCGAGGCCGATCAGCGGGTTGATTACAAAGATCACCAGGCAGGCCAGGCCCAGCCAGGCGCCCGCGCGCAGCAAGCTGCGGTAGCCGGGGGAGGCCGCTTTGATCTTATTGAGAACGGGGGTCAGTGGGCGGTTCAGCCGCAGGTAGCGCCAGCCGTGCTGCAGGGTACGCACCAGCGCATTATGGCCGGGTCCGTGCAGCAGTTCCACCACCAGGAAGGAAAGGAAGATAAACAGGAAAAAGCCATAAATCAGCAGGTACGCTTTGAGCGGTGTGTGGGAGCCATGCCAGATTTGCAGGCCGAAATTGGCCCCGGCATAATGTTGATGAAA
>CALESS010000606.1 GCA_937907495.1 uncultured Anaerolineaceae bacterium | reverse complement strand
TCACGTTTCAAGCCCTCGAACTTGGCACCGAGGAATTCGGCATACAGTTGGACATAGCGGTTGCGGGCATCTTTCACCCGGTTGCCATGGCCGAATGGCCCCGAGCGCATGGCCTGGTTGACGCCATCCATGGCGGAACGCAAGTTGCCCTGCGCCCGATCCCGCTTTCCTTCCATTTCGGAGCGGGATTTCTCCATCTCCGCCCGGGTGGCAGCCAGGCGCTCATCCATGCGGGCCAGGAAGGCCACCCCGTATTGCAATCCATACGCGGGGTCATTCACCAGGCGGTCTACTTCCGCCAACAGCCGGTCGGTCAGGGCTTCAGTCACAAGGCGCTTGTTTTCATCCAGGGAGCGGCGGATTTCGTTTTCGAGCCGGTTGTCTTCACGGGTCACATACGCCTGCATGGCTCCCATCAATTCGGCCTCTTTGAATTTATCCAGCACGCGCGGATCCATCTGGATGCGGATCAAGTTCGCCTTGCTATCGCGCGCCAATTGCTGGAGCAGCGTTTCGGGTTCCAACTGGCTGGATTGCAGGAAGCTGTTGATGGTGCCATCCACCTTGTTGAGGTCGGAACTGCGGGTCATATCCAAAGGTTTGCCCAGCAAATAGCCGTTGATCAAATCCCGGCCGAGGCGTTGGGCACAAATTTCGATGATTTTTTCCGCCGGGAACACCAACGATGCCGTGCCGAAGCTGGAATAGGCGGTGGGTTTGCGCTTGCCGGTTTCCAGATCCTGGACATCCAGGCCCAACACCCGCACATTATCAAAGACGGAGTTCGTGGCTTTACCAACCTGCGAGCTGACCTGGAGGTAAATCCCCTCGGCAATCATCGGGGCAATCTCTTCCAGTCCGGAAAGGCCCTTCCCGCTTTCGTTGCGGGCATCAATCAGGTAGCAAATATTAAACGGCCGTTGGTTTTCAAATTCCACGGTTGCCACGCGCGGGTTGCCGTAATCAATGTTCCAACTGCCGGATTCCATGAAGTAATCAATTTCGGTCAGGGAGGCATAGGCATTGGATTCGATGCCCGTTTTGGCCACATTCGGGAACACGGAAGGCAGCGCCAAAACTGCGTTGATGTAACAGAGGGATGAGGAAACGCCAGACCGATCCAGCGCCTGGCGGGCGAGGTAAGCCACATCCAGAATGGCGCCGGAACCGGTGCCGCCGCAAACGGAAGAGATGATGAAGATATTGACTCCCCGCTCTTCGTTGGTGAAATCATCCACGCGGGTCAAACCACGGATGGATTCCATCATTTTGCTGAACATGGTTTCCACCCGCCAGAACAGGGAAAGCCGGCCGATCGGCCGCACCTGCATGGCGCCCTGAACCACCGCCCGGGTGGGGATGCGTTCTTTATCCTCAATAATCCAGGAAGAGATGGCCGGGTAGCGGTCCAAATTCTTGATGATGTTCTGGGTTTCAATTCCACCCAGGTTGATGAGTTCGGTGTCGGTCACCAGGCTCACTTCACGGTCATCAAACTTGGTTTTTTCCGCAGCCGGGTCGGTATCAAAACACAGGAAACTGACCGCCCGCGGCACCTCGCCATAATTCCGCAGGAAGCGGGCCTTGAGCTGAATTAAGACCTTCTGTCCGGTACCGCCAATGCCAATGAGAAGCGTTGGCCGCATACTGATTTTGCGTTGCATTTCGAGGGCTGATAAGGGTGACATGATTTAACTCTCCTTGAGATAGATGAGAACGTTCATTAGAATGAGTAGTTGCCGGTGGAATCACCAGGGTCAAAATTTTGCGGATCGTTATCGAAGCCCTGGAGGGTAGAATAGGTTAGTTTCTGGTCCCCAATTTCGATTGTATCACCATCCTGTAAAAGCGCATAAGTAGATGGAGAGCCATTGACGATTACCGGGGAATTGATCGGATCCACCGCCGTTAATTCCACCCCATTCCGGAGGGGTTTCAGAATTGCATGTTTTGCGGCCACTCCTTGCCCAAAAAGTGAAATCTTGCTCTTGGGGTCAGAACCGATGGTGACCGCTCGTTTGCCGCTCAGTGGGAATAGCGAGCCATCTCCCATAGAAATATCGCCGTTCAGGTCAGGTTTTGCCCGGTACCAGAAGAAGCCGCCAGCGCCTGCCCCCAGCACCAGCACACTGCCGATGATCGCCAGGATCAAGGGCGTTTTATCACAGCCAGGTGCATCGGGATTGAGTTCACAAGGATCCGGCGTAGGAACCGGGGTGGGCGGGAAAGGTGTGGGTGGTACTTTGGTTGGCGGGGGAACTTCCGTCGGGCGGGGAGTAGGCGCCAGGGTAGGCTGGGGGGTGGCCGTTGGAATATTCACTGCCTGGCCGATCGTAAATTTCACCTGGACGGAGTCGCTAAAGGTCTCCCCATTGGGTACGGTGTGGTTGAGCGTTACGAGGGCGTAGTACGCTCCCATTGGCAAATTACTGACCTGCCCCATGTAGGTGTCGTAATCACCCAATTGTAAAAAGTCATGGGCCTGCTCCGCCAGGCTGGCCTGGTCGAGCACAAAGAACTCCACCTCCACCTTATCCATCGCCGCCGGGGGATAGACGGTCGTTCCCACCATGATCTCCGCAAAGATATCCAATGGCAGGTTGGTGGGGTACTCAGCGTTTTGACGGGGCTCCACCACAGAAAGCCAGGGCCGCTGTTTCACTTCCACGGTGAAAGCATGGTTGATGGAAATATCGTCACTTTGAATGGGACGGATGATGGTGAATTTGTAGTCCCCTGCTTTGGCAGTATCCTGGTAGCGGATCCAATAAGTGGATTGATTGTCCTTTTCGATCGTGGGAACAACGATCGAGCCGTTCGGCAGTTCAAGCGAGGCATTTACGTCATTCAAATCCAGAACCTGGTTATCCTCATCCAAAATCGTGAAGGATGTCTCGAAGGGTTTGCCAGCCGGCCATGGGTTCTGAAACGCCTCAGGTCTGACAAAGGCTTTTTTGGGCAGAATGATTTTCCGAATCTGCGCCCGCCCCCGCCCATCCAGCCGGACATTCCAGGAGCCCACCACCGGGTTCTTGATACTAAAAGTAACCGCATTGGGGTTTCGATTGCACAGAACACCCGTGGAAGCATTGTTGCCGCAGAGAATCTCAGAGCCATCCGGCTGGAATAGTTTCTCGGTCACCCCAACATCTTTGAAGATGGTGACGATCACCTCAAACACATTGGGTTCAATATCAAAGGGAATGTCCATGCCCTGGGCAGGAATGTCGTAAATATCACTGGCCTCGCCTTCCGGCAGATCCATCAGGTGGCGCATGATATTCTCGTATTGCAAGGCCAGGTCGAACTGGTCTTTCTCCGCCCGGAAGTACAATCCGCCCGTACTGCTGGCCATTTCTTCCAGCAGGTTGGTGTAGAAGACATATTCTCCCTGTTGACCGGAAGCCCCGGACGTGAAGGCGATGGTGTAAATGGGCACATCCACCTGGGGCAGCGCACCCCGCACCTGTTCCACGCACTCCTGGGTGGTGAAGTTGATGGAAGTATCCTCGCAGACACCATCCGAGAGGAACACGATGGCCTTTTTGGCATCCTGGCGCCCATTGCTCAGCATATTTCGGGCGGCAGAAAGGGCAACCAGGTAATTCGTGCCCTCCATATCATCGTGCAGGCCATCCATCAGCGAGCTTAAGCGGGCGCCATCCGAAACGGGCGTCAGCCCTCCTGGAACCGGAACCGCATCCGAGCCGAATAGCACAACCCCCACCCGGTGTTGAGCGCCGGATTGATCCAACCCGAGCCAGTTCTGGGTGAACATATCGGCGATCACAAAACGCCAACCGTTGTGCACCCCTGCTATGCCGGGGTCGTTTTGGGCGGTGCCCGGGCGCATCATGCTGCCCGATTCATCAATCACCAGCACAATATCGAGGTTGGGCACCAGGCCATCGGTATCGGCGGTAACGGGCATCACCCCCGTAACAAACGGCAAGATAAATAAGCTTACCACCAGCAGACGGATTAGATGATTTCTTTGCAATAATCGGCCTCTCATACCGCTTCTCCTCTGGATTGTAATCACTCCGGCATAAAGATAAATTCACTCAACCCGAGTTGAATTCGATCCCCCGGTTGAAGGATTTGATTGCGGGCTGCCTCCAGCCCATTGACACGCGTCCCGTAACGGCTGCTCAAATCACGAAGCTGCACTTGGTTATCCACCAGGGAAAACAATACATGGGCATCTGATATGTTGCCATCCTCATTCCCCAGCAGCAGCACATTCAACGGCTCGCGGGAAATGACAATTGTTTCTGCAAACGGGCCATAAGTGGAACCCTGTGCATCCCCAGTGTTGACCTGGAAGGAACTGCCCGTGATGCTGAACTCGGCTTTTCCCAATTTCAGAACCGATCCAGCCCCCAGCTTCTGCCAGTCGGATGGCAGGCGCCTTCCATCCACCACCACGCCATTGGAACTGCTCATATCTTTCACTTCGGCGCCTTCCGTCCCTAGGTAAAGCATGGCGTGAGGAGCGGAGATGGTGCTTTCCGGCACCACCACCACCTCCAACCCGCCCCGGCTGAGGAGGAAGGGTAGATCAGTGGTAAAAGTATGGCCGCGGTGAGGCCCGCCGCTGCCGGTCAAACGAACCCGGCTGACCGCTGTTTGCACAACGGAAGGAGGTGGGGGCGCGGGTGGTGTGGGCGGCAGCCGGGAGCGGACCGGCGGGGTCGGCGGGTTGGGTTTTCTCTCCGTGACGCTTTCCAAACTCCAATCCGAGCGGTCGCGGTCATCCACGGGGGTCCTTTTCTTTCCAAAAAAGACCACCGCCAGAATGATGAGAATACCTAATCCAACCAGGATCAGGAGCACAGTCATCCCGGAAATGGGGCCAGGCTGGGGGAAGACCGAAACCGTCGGCAAGGGCTTCTTATTCTCGACAGTGGGCGGCGGAGGAAGCGTTGGATTTTGGGGCTGGGCGAGGTTGCAATCCCCGCCATCCAGGATGCACTGCGCCCTCTGCTGCACCAGGGCGGCAGGTTTGGTCTGTGCGCCAGCCACCATCTCCTCCAACGATTTTCCCTCCACAGTTGCCCAAAGCGCTAATTGAAAATCTGGCCCATAGCCATAGGATTTCTCGTGGGCGATGTGGAAGAGGTTCAATACCCGGGCATCATCCAACACATAAGAAAAAACGTACTCGGTCGGGTTTAATACGGTGGGCGAAGAA
>CALESS010000605.1 GCA_937907495.1 uncultured Anaerolineaceae bacterium | reverse complement strand
ACTCACAATTCTTTTTTTACATTGCACAGGGGACGGCCATCACCATTGCTGTGACCCTGGTGGCGCTGCCCCTCGGGCTGCTGCTGGGGCTGGGGCTGGCGTTGGTGCATACGTATGCTGGCAAATGGGCCGGTCGGGCGGCTGCCATCTACAGCCTGGTGATGCGCGGTGTTCCGCCGATTGCTTTGCTTTTTATATTGTATTTTGTCCTTTCCAGTAAATCGCTCAATCTTTCTCCGTTTTGGGCTGGCTCCATTGCCCTGGGCATCATCAGTAGTGCCTACCAGATGGAAATTCTGCGCGGCGCCCTACAATCCGTTGGCAGCGGGCAGATGACGGCAGCCCGGGCGGTGGGCATGTCTCGCTGGCAGGCCATTCGCTACATTCTCATTCCCCAGGCCATCCGCCTGGCCATCCCGCCGTGGTCCAACGAGGCTTCCATCGTCCTCAAAGATTCTTCGCTGGTGTATGCGCTGGGCGTACCGGAAGTGCTGCGCCGTGCCCAGCAGTTGAGCGCCACCAATCAGCAGCCCCTGCTGGCCTTTGGAGCGGCGGCGCTGATCTACTTTGTGCTGGTTTTCCTCACCAACCGCGGGCTGGACTGGCTTTCCAACAAGACCCGCCTGCCCACCCAGACAGTGTAAGTTGTTTTGACCCGGAAAAATTCTCCATTTCTTGTACGTCTCGGCGTTTTTTGTTGAAAAATTTTTAACCCGCAGCCCCCGGACTGGCAGAGAAAATCTTAAGAACGCCTTTCAACAATCAGCCGGAATTCTCCGTGGTCAAACTTTTATAGAATGGATGCTCATGGACGACTCGATCATCTTGCAGGCCAGAAACCTGACCAAAATCTACGGCAGCAACGTCATCTTCCAGGATATCTCGCTGGATGTGCGGCGCGGGGAGAACATCGTCATCATCGGCCCCAGCGGCACCGGCAAGAGCACCCTGCTGCGCTGCATCAACCTCCTGACGCGCGTCAATAGCGGCCAGATCTTCCTTGAGGGGCGTGAAATCACCGACCCCAAGTGTGATGAAGACCTGGTACGCCAGCAGATCGGCATGGTTTTTCAGAATTTTCTACTCTTCAATCACCTGACCGCCCTGGATAACGTGATGATCGGCCTTTCGAAGGTCAAAAAATTACCCAAAGCCCAGGCCCGCGAAAAAGCCATGGAAGAACTGACCCGCGTGGGGCTGGTGGACCGGGCGCATCATTACCCCGGCCAGCTCTCCGGCGGCCAGCAACAGCGGGTGGCAATTGCCCGCGCCCTGGCCATGGATCCCAAGGTGATGCTCTTTGACGAACCCACCTCCGCCCTCGACCCGGAACTGATCGGCGAGGTGTTGAGTGTGATGGCACAACTGGCCCGCGACCGCATGACCATGCTGGTGGTGACCCACGAAATGGGTTTCGCCCGCGAGGTGGCCGATCGCATCATCTTCATGGAAAAGGGCAGCATCGTGGAGCAAGGCTCCCCGGATGATCTGTTTGAGCGGCCCCAGCACGCCCGCACCCGCGAGTTCCTGTGGAAGATTTCCGAGTTGTATGGAAAGAAAGACAAGGAATGAGCGATTTCTTCGATTTCTTCGTGCGCTTTTTGCCGGATTTGCTGAAAGGCGCCGGGATGACCCTGCTGTTGACCGCCGAGGGGCTGGCCGCCGGTTTCATCATCGGTTTGGCAGCCACCCTGGCCCGCACCTATGGCAGCAAGTTTTGGAAGGGTGTGGCGGTGGTGTATGTGGAGATTTTCCGCGGCACACCGCTGCTGGTGCAATTGTTCCTGCTCTATTACGGCCTGCCGGGCATCGGCATCACCATGTCACGGGAGCTGGCGGCGTTCCTGGCGCTGGGCTTGAACTCCGGTGCGTACCAGGCGGAATATCTGCGCGGCTCCATTTTGGCCATTGGGGAAGGGCAAATGATGGCGGGGCGTTCGATCGGCCTCTCCAAGTGGGGCACGGTGTTCAACGTCATCCTGCCCCAGGCGCTGCGGCTGGCCATCCCGGCCTGGGCCAACGAGCCTGTCTCACTGCTGAAGTCCACCGCGGTTGTGTTCCTGATCGCTGTGCCGGAGCTGATGGCCCGCGCCAAATCCATCGCCGCCCGGACGTATGATCCGATCAGCGCGTATATTGCCGTGGCGATTATTTACCTGGGGGTGGTGTACCTGGTGGATGCCGTGATGAAATGGGCGGAACGCTCCAGCCGCATACCCGGCTTCGAGATGGAAGGGAAGAAAGCCTAGAATCTCTGGTTGAAATTTAACCCCCTTCTCACGCATTTCTGAAGTTGCGAAGGTAAACTAATCAGAACCATTTTTCCCGCAGCGAAATCATAAAGGTGATTCACATCCGCAAAACAATCTTCCTGCTATGTGGTTTTCTGTGTGTGGGGCTGGCAGTTTTGGGGATATTCCTGCCGGTGCTGCCAACCACGCCGTTTTTGCTGCTGGCGGCGGCGTGTTTTGCGCGTTCTTCCACCCGCTTTCATTACTGGCTGTTGAATAATCGCTGGTTTGGCAGTTACATCCGCAACTACCGGGAAGGGCGCGGACTTCCATTAGGTCACAAGATATTCACGATCGCCCTGCTCTGGCTGACGATTGGCGCAGCCATCATCATGGTTCACCCGGTCTGGGTGAAATTATTGCTGGCCGCAGTGGCTGCCGGGGTCACCTTGCACCTGGTACGGGTGAAGACCTACCGGCCCACCCTCCCTCCCAATTCAGAAATCTTAAAAGAATAAACCGCGGCGGGTCAATTCAGCTTCCAACAGTTGCGGATCCTGGAATTGGATGGCCCGGATGCCCTGCTCCAGGGCAGCCGCAACGTTTTCTGGCCGGTCATCAATGAAGAAGCACTCGCCGGCAGGCCGGGTTACCCGTTGCAGCAATATTTGGTAGATGCGTGGATCGGGCTTGGCAATCTTCAAGTACCCGGAAATCAGGATATCTTCGAACCAGTTGAAAAATTCGTAATCGGGCCGCACCAGGGGGAACTTCTCCGTGGTCCAGTTACTCAAGCCAAAGAGCGGATACCCGGCATCCCGCAGGCGGCGGAGGATTTCCACGGTGCCCTGGATGGCGCCGCCGATCGTCTCCAGGTAGCGCTCCTCATAAACACGGATGAGTGAACAATAGTGCGGGAAGCGGGCGCATTGCTCGGCAACACCCTGGGGGAAGGGCAAGCCGGCATCCAGGTCATGATTCCATCCGTCGAAGTCCGTCTCAATAAGGTAGCGTTCCATGGCTGCCTCATCATCGCCGAAGAACTGCCGGTAGAGGTAGCGCGGGTTCCAATCGAGAAGCACACCGCCGAAATCGAACACCATGGCGGGTTTTTGGGTGGGGTTGGGGGAGGTTGTCATGGAGGCTATTGTATCATTGGATGGGGGTAAAGAAGGGGCGAGGGGAGGGGGAACCTATGCCAACCCCCGGGCGTAGGCCTCCACCTGTTGCAGGAAGGCCAGGCGCACTTCATTTGTCACCAGGCCCACCTCGCAGAGATTGAGCCAGCAGGTGCGCTGCACGCCGACCATCTCCAGCGTGCCTTTCAGCATGGCCGCTTCCACCGAGGTAAACACCGCTTTCGGCGCGCCCATGGTGGTGATGGCCGCTCCACTGCGGATGTGGGTCAGCAGGGGGCGGGCATCCGCCTCGACAAAAGCCCATTCCGGCAGAAAAACCCGGTCAAACCAGCCTTTCAGGCGGGCGGGCATCACCTCCCACCACACTGGAAAAATAAATATCAAATGCTCCGCGGCCATTACCCGGGCCTGGTATTCGCCAATTTTCGGATCCAGGTACTGGCCGGTGTTGTATACCTTCAACTCCGCCGTGGAGAGCACCGGGTTGAAGTTCTCGGCCTGCAAATCCAACACATCTGCGTGATGACCGCCGGATTCCAGCCCGCGCTGCACTGCATCCAAGATGGCATAGTTGAAGCTCCCGCTCCAGGGGTGATCAATGGTGACAAGCACGCGCATACAACGGCCTCCGGGGAAGTATTAGGAGCACAGGGAGAATCAAGGGGAATTTTTATGGAAGCTCTCCCTGAACAACTGAACAATTTTAACACAGCCTGGAAAGATGATTCATCCTTGCTTTTTAATTGTGGAAATATATAATGATGTCATCATTATTCTTTGAGGGATGTTGTAATCCAAACCTGGCGGGGATAGGCGAAGCAGTGGAACAACAATTGCCTTTACCTTGGGTCGTCGCAAAGAAAATCTATTTTACATGACCTATCACATCGGGTTGGCGAACAGATTTTATGGGTGGCCTGGGTAGTGCAGAGAATAATCAATCTACTTGGAAATTTCTAAAATTCAGAATATCTTGGGGAGGTATGATCAGATGAAAAACAAATTTGTGAAACCGTTTTTCGGATTGGTACTAATTCTGACTATGCTTTTTTCTCCCGTCTCACCCGGAACTGGGAGAATCAGCCAGGATATGGTTTCCGTCAACCAGTTGAATGCTTTTTTGCAGGCATCGGTAAAACCTGTGTCTGCCTTTGCGGATGGTACATCCTCCGGCCTGGAGAAGTTGGTTCTAAACATCGTTTTGTTGGATCAAAAAATAAGCCAGGGTGAGGCAGGGGATGAATTCGGAGGAGCTGTGGCTATTAGTGGGGATACTGCCGTGGTAGGAGCAGGCAATCACCAGGTGGGATCTCATCTTTTCCAGGGGGCCGCCTGTGTGTATGTGCGGAGCGGTTCCACCTGGCAATTGCAGCAGCAACTCACTGCCCCGGATGGCGCGACGCAAGATTATTTTGGCAGAGCTGTTGCGATTAGTGGAGATACGGTGGTGATTGGATCGTATGGTTCCACCGTGGATTTCTCTGACCAGGGAGCCGCTTACGTTTTTCAGCGCACGGGAACAACCTGGGAATTGCAGCAAAAATTAATTGATGCTTCCGAAACGCAAGAATCGGATCGGTTTGGAAACTCCGTGGCTATTGACGGCGACACCATTTTAGTCGGCGAGTTCTTGGATGACGTCGGTCTGAATAGTGGTCAAGGTTCTGTGCTGGTCTTCACCCGGACAGGTGAAACTTGGAGCGAGCAATCCAGGTTTACATCCAACGATGGCTTGGCAGGTGATCGCTTTGGTCAGAATGTGGCACTCTCCGGTGATACTGCCCTGATAGGATTGCCCTATGCTTCTATTGGCGAAAATTTTG
>CALESS010000604.1 GCA_937907495.1 uncultured Anaerolineaceae bacterium | reverse complement strand
GGAGATCATGGAAGTCGTGCGGGCAGCGGCTGCCCATGGCGTGCGGGAGTTCCGGCTGACGGGGGGAGAGCCACTGGTACGCAAAAACCTGGCGGATCTGGTGCGCATGATGGCGAAAACGGAGGGGGTGGAGGATATCAGCCTGACGACCAATGGGTTATTGCTGGAAAATCAGATCGAAGCCCTGGCGGAAGCCGGTCTGAAGCGAATAAATGTCAGCCTGGATACCCTGAACCCGGAAAAATTTGCGCGCATCACGCGCGGCGGCTCACTGGAGAAAGTCTGGCGCGGGCTGGAAAAAGCGGAAGCCGTGGGCATTGAACCGATAAAAATCAATGTGGTGATGATGCGGGGGGTGAATGATGACGAATTGGTGGACCTGGCGAAAATATCCCTCCAAAGACCGTGGCATATTCGCTTCATCGAGATGATGCCGGTCAACAATCAGCAGCCGTGGGGGGAAGGCTTCCCCGACCCGCGGGAGGCATATTATTCGATTCTGGAAGTTATGGAGCTGCTGCAACCCCTGAACCTCCAGGCAGAGGATGGAAAAATTGGCAGGGGGCCGGCCAAGACCTACCGCCTGGAAGGGGCCGTGGGCAAGGTTGGCTTTATTTCTCCGGTCGGGGAACAATTCTGCGAACAGTGCAACCGGCTGCGCCTGACGGCAGACGGGCATTTACGCCCCTGCCTGCTGACCGATGTGGAAGTTCCGGTGCTTTCTGCGTTGCGCAATGGAGAACCCGTCTGGCCGCTGATTCAACAGGCTGTTTTACTCAAGCCTTCCAGCCATGACCTGCAAAATAAAGCCCATCCCTATCAACGCTGCATGATCCAGATCGGCGGATAAGAGGGCTTACCCCGTTCCGAACTGGCGGTCACCGGCATCCCCCAGCCCGGGGACGATATAACCGATCTCATTGAGGTGGTCATCCACTTCAGCCAGGTGAATCGGGATATCCGGGTGATTCTCTTGCATGAGCCGGATGCCTTCGGGAGCGCCGATTAACCCGACAAATTTAATACGCGTCACCCCCCATTTTTTTAAAATATCCACCGTAGCCACCGCTGAACCGCCTGTTGCCAGCATGGGGTCGAGGATCAGGCAGACCTGGACGCGCGGTTCGATCGGCAATTTGTTGTAGTATTGCACCGGTTTGAGGGTTTTTTCATCCCGGTAAATGCCGATGTGCCAGACTTCAGCCGAGGGCATCAACTCCCACACCCCTTCCACCATACCCAACCCGGCCCGCAAAATGGGAACCAGGCCGATCTTCATGGTGAGTTCCTGCCCCTGCATCTCTTGCAAGGGGGTTTAGATAACCTGGGGGCGCAGTTGGAGATCAAAGGTTGCTTCGTACGCCAACAGCCCGGAAATTTCCCGTACCAGTTCGCGGAATTTTTTTGGTTCGGTGTGAATATCCCGCAACTTGCCCAATTTATGTTTGACCAGTGGATGGGGGGAGATGAACAGATTTGACATGGAACTCTCCTGAGAGATTGGATGGCTTTCCGCTTCAAATTATAGCACGGGGATGGAAATTCTTCGGGTATAATCTTTGCTATGGATGATACCCCCCAACGATTGGTGACCCCGGAATCCCGCCCGGATGACCGGGTGGACCAGGCTTTACGTCCCCGGCGGCTGGCTGATGTGATCGGGCAAGACCAGGTGAAAGAAAACCTGGCGATCTTGATTGAGGCAGCCCGAAAGCGCAACGAGCCGATGGACCATGTGCTATTTTATGGGCCGCCGGGGCTGGGGAAAACAACGCTGGCGCATGTACTGGCGAATGAGATGGGGGTGAATATCAAAATTACAGCCGGGCCGGCGATTGAACGGGCCGGGGACCTGGCGGCGATCTTGACCAACTTACACGCCGGGGAT
>CALESS010000603.1 GCA_937907495.1 uncultured Anaerolineaceae bacterium | reverse complement strand
CCATCCGCATAAATCAGCACCCCATCTTTATGGGTCAGCACAATTTCACGTGGTCCCAGGGCAGCATAAAATTTCGCAGCTTTGAAGATATCCGTTTCGCCGGTTAAATACTCGGCTTCCACAGCATCACTCTTGACGATATCCACTGCCGCCAGGGTGGCTTCCATATCTCCCCATGGCTCATATTTCAACTCCTGACCTCGCAGCACCCGCACAAAGCCTTGCATATCGGCAGCCACGGTGATTCCCCGGCTGTGCAAGGATTGGATGACATCCAAACCCACTTCTCCCCGGATGCTGGCGCCGATGACGGCCGATTTCGCCTGTAGACCTTCAACCGTTGCCGCAAAAATCGGCTCTGCCACCGCCGCAACCGTCAGCGTGCGGATATCCGGGTTGGTGGTCGGGTATTCCAGTTTCATCAAGGTGGAGTGGGGAGAATAATCCACATGGCATTCCACTCCCGCCTCCGTCAGTTTGGGGATCAGATAATCATCTTCTTTTGCGAACCGCGTGACCAGCCCCACCCGGAACCCCAGGCGCGCCGCGGCCTGGGCGGCATAATGCGCCCCGCCGCCATCCACATGGGTGATCCCCGTGACAGGGTGGATGATCGTATCCTTGGTGTAATTGCCAATATAAAGTACATCGTAGGAATGGTTGGATGTCATAATCGTTTTCTACCGGCCTCTTCTTATGGGATGATCTTCAATATCAACCAGTAACACCCTGCCCCCACCAGAGCAGTCGCTGGGATGGTCAAAAGCCAGGCTACTGCAATATCTTTGGCAACACCCCAGCGCACCTTGTTTACTCTTTCCGCGGCACCCACACCCATGATGGCTGAACTGACCACCTGGGTGGTGCTGACTGGCCCGCCCAGTAGCGAGGCGGTCAAAATAACCGTTGCTGAAGTCAGTTGTGATGCAAACCCATCCACCGGTTTGATCCGATAGAACTTTGCCCCCAGGGTGCGGATTAATTTCCAACCGCCCACCGCCGTGCCGAGGGCGATCATTCCCGCGCAAGCCACAATAACCCAAACCGGCACTTCAAAGCTTTTTAAAAAGCCCCCGGTTACCAGCGCCAGGGTGATAATCCCCATAGATTTTTGCGCATCATTTGCCCCATGGCTTAATGCCAGGCCAATGGCCGTTACCACTTGCCCGCGCTTGAAAAAGCCATTGATCTTCGGCGAGGCCTTCCAGGAAAGGAGAAAGATCAGCCGGGTTATTAAAAATCCGACCAGGTATCCAATAAAGGGAGAGGTGAAGAGGGCGATTAAAATCTTCTCCAGGCCTGCCAGCTTGATGGCGCCGAACCCGGCTCCCATCACCACTGAGCCGATAAAGCCACCCATCAGGGCATGGGAGGAACTGCTCGGAAACCCCAGGTACCAGGTTAGCAGGTTCCACAGGATCGCCGCCACCAGGGCTGCGATCAACACTTTGGTATTGATCAGGTGGGAATCGACCAGGTCCGAACCGATGGTGGTGGCTACCGCCACACCAAAAATAAATGGCCCACAAAATTCAGCCACCGCCGTCATCCCCAGTGCCGTCCGCGGGGAGATGGCGCGAGATGAAATCATCGTGGCTACAATATTACTGGAATCGTGAATCCCGTTCAGGAAATCGAATACCAGTGCCAGAATAATGACTGTAATAACCAGGGATGTCATGAGAGATTTACCTTATCAGGCAATCTTAACCACAATATCCGCAATAACGTTAGCGGCTTCGTCACCCCGGTCAGCGGCATTGCTCAGGTGACGGTACACCTCACGCTGCTTGAGCATCTTCATGATGTGCTTGGTATCCTCCGCCCCCTGGAACAAATCTGCCAGTGCTTCGCGATATACATCCTCCACCCGGTTCTCCAGGGCTTTCGCCCGCTGTGCATGTTCGCTGGAAACCCCCGGGTGATCTTGCAGCCGATCCACCGCCTGCAGCAGTTCAAATGCCGCATCCCTTAACAAGGAGGATATCCGATGCATATATTGCGTGGGTTTCACCTTCAAGATTTCCATCTCATTCAGCGTGGTGTAGGCATAATCCAGCACGTCATCAATGGCCCGTGAGAGTGCAAAAATATCTTCGCGGTCAAAGGGGGTGATGAAGGTCTTGTTTAATTCATAGATCAAGATCCGCCGAACTTCATCCGCCTCTTTCTCTTTTTTGATCAACTCGGCAGCCGCCTCATGCTGACCGCCCATGTACGCTTTAAGTGCATCCAGCCCGGCTACCGTCAATGCAGCCTGTTCGTGCATC
>CALESS010000602.1 GCA_937907495.1 uncultured Anaerolineaceae bacterium | reverse complement strand
GTTGATTGCGCAAAGGTTTATACCAGGCACTCCATTTCACCAGCAGCAGAGCTTCGCAGAAAAAACCGCCGATCAGAAATTCCACCGCCCGCGTCAGGATGAGCGGCCAGGATTGCGCCAGTGAGTAATCTATCCGCACAGCCAGGCTGCCGGGTGTACCCCACAAAGCCGTTAAAATAACGAGGGGAATGTTAATCAGGCCTAATCCCTGTGCCGCCACCAGTGGATGCCCCAAGGCTTTGAAAAATACGGTCCGATAGGGTTGCCGGATCATGGCTGCAAATGCAAAGCCCAAAAGCCCAAACTCCAATGGGGTAAAAATGGAGTGCGTTTGTACCAATCCCAGCCACAGCCCACAGAAAAGCCCCAAAGTTCCTGCCGCCGGGCCGGAAATAAGCCCCGCGGCCAACATCCATGGCAGGGCCAACAATGGCAGCAAGGACGGAACCTGTGATTCCGCGGGCAACCCTGGAATGGGGATGGACGGGAGAAATCCGAGGGGAATTCTAAAAATGGATGCGGTAACCGGGGTTGCAATCAGCGCAGCAAAAAATAAAATTCTGCTAAATCTCGTAGATAATTGCAGATTTTTGCGCCCTTGCCATGCCGTCCATACCACCAAAGCGAGAAACGCAAACCAACCTATCCATCCACCGATTCCAGATGGTAGGTCCAGGTAAAGGTTTCTATCAGCAAAAAAAGTATCCAGCATTTGATTCTCTCGAACAGAGATACAAAGATTATAGCATTGATAAAATTAATACTAACCGGTTTCGTTAATCCTTCTCCGCCACCCCCCAGATGATATCCATCACCCTCTGAAATACTTCATCCACATTGCAATGATCCGTGGAGATTATGTAAGCATCCTCAGCAGGTCGCAAGGGGGCCACCACCCGGTTAGAATCAATTTCGTCCCGCGCCCGTATTTCCGCCAGGATGACCTCATATTCCACACTCTCTCCCCGGTTGTTTTTTTCGACATACCTTCTGCGGGCTCGCTCTTCAGCCGAGGCCGTCAGGTAAATTTTTATCTTCGCTTCTGGAAAAACCACCGTGCCAATGTCCCGCCCCACCATCACCACTTTTCCCCGCCGGCCGATTTTCCGTTGGGCCTCTGTCATTGCATCCCGCACCCCGGCGTAAGCAGAAACCTGTGACACGTTTTTCTCCACCCACTGCTCACGGATTTGCCAGGTGATATCCTTGCCATCCAACAATACATCATTCATCCGGCCGTCTTCCATGCTGGGTTCCAGCACATCAATCTGGATTCTTTGAGCAAGCGTCACAACTTTTTGTTCATCATCCACCCCCCCCAGGCGGCTTAAAGCCGCATACGTAGCTGCCCGGTACATAATTCCTGTATCAAAAAACAGAAAACCCAATTCCCGGGCCACCAACTCACCAATGGTGGATTTTCCACCACCCGCCGGTCCGTCCATCGTAATAATGTCTGGTATCCTCATCCCTCTGAGCCCTGCCTTAAAAATGATTCGTAATCTGCATAAAAACCCCGGTACGCTTCCGGTAATACCTGGGCGATGTTGGCCATCACCAGGTCAGCATTGCGCTGCATATCTGCCTTTCGGTTATCTCCCAGGGCTGGCAAGTGAATGGGTTTCCCGATTCTCATTCCCAGCCGGGGTCTCTTGAGTTTCAACACATCCTCCAGAAAATTGGAGGGTGTACCGGTGATCCCCACCGGCAGGACCGGCACCCCCGTGCGATGCACCAGGTAGGAAATCCCCGTGCGTGCCTGCCGCATGCCCGGCGTTCGCGTGATTCTCATCTCCGGTGCAACCATCAGTGGATAGCCTGACTCCAGCACCTCAACCGCCTTCTCCATCGCAGATCGGTCATACTGGTCTCGGTCCAACGGGATGCCGCCATACATGCGAG
>CALESS010000601.1 GCA_937907495.1 uncultured Anaerolineaceae bacterium | reverse complement strand
TGCCACCTCGCCCAATGTGGTGGATATCCAACTCCTGCGGCGCGGGTTGCACAATACGCCCCGCGAGCTGAACGAAGCCCTGCAGCTTCAGATTGATCAAGCCGAACAGCGCGGCTACCAGGCGGTGCTGCTGGGTTATGGCCTGTGCGGCAACGGCACGGCCAACTTGCAGGCGCGCTCCATCCCGCTGGTGATTGCGCGGGTGCATGATTGCATTGGCCTGTTGCTGGGCGACCCGGCCCGCTATCGTCAGCAATATGACGAAACCCCCGGCACTTACTGGTATACGCAGGACTTCATGGAGCGCACGGACAATGATTCGAAATTCATGTCCCTGGGCTCCACCTCCGATGATGAGCTGAAGCTGCAATACGATGCATTCGTAGAAAAATTCGGCCAGGAAAACGCAGATTACTTGATGGAAGTGATGGGTTCCTGGCAGAAGCATTACGAGCGGGCCGCCTTCATTGACCTGGGGCTGGGGGATGCCGCAGATTTTGAACGGGAGGCCCGGTCCACGGCTCAACAGCGCGGCTGGCGCTATGAGAAATTGGCCGGGGATTTGATCCTCTTTCGCAATTTGCTCAATGGCGAGTGGGGGGATGACTTCCAGGTGGTGCCACCCGGGGGCACGCTGCACCAGAGCTACAACGATTGTGTTTTCAGCCTCGCGCCGGATGAACCCGATGGCAAGTGAAGCCCCGATCCAGGTCACCCTGGAGCCGATGGGCCTGCGGGTGGATATTCAGCCTGGCATCACGCTACTGGAGTGCGCCCAACAGGCCGGTGTGGAGATCAACGCCGTCTGCGGGGGAAACGGTACTTGCGGCATGTGCAAAGTGCTGCTGGTGCGGGGGAAGTTTTCCGCCCTGAACGAGCTGGAACGCAGTTTGCTCGATGCGGGGGAGCTGGAGCAGGGGCTGCGGCTGGCCTGCCAGGTGGAGGTGATGGCCGATGCCCGGGTTCAATTTCCGCCGGAATCGCTGGCCTCCCTGCAGCGCCTGCAATTGGAAGGCCAGACGGTCAGCACCCGGCTGCACCCGGCCATCCAGGTGCTGGAGTTGGACCTGGCGGAGGTGGATCTGGCCTCCCTGGCAGCCAACCCGGAATCATTGAGTGTGTTAATGAAGGAGCAGCACCAGCGTCATATCCAGATGCCCCCGGAAGTGCTGGCCTTACTCCCCGCCCGTTTGAAAGCCTCTCCCCAAAAGCTGCGCATAGCCTGTTATCGGAAACAAGCCATTGCTCTGCCCGCCCCACAGGCGGGCTTGCCGGGGTTTGCCGTGGATATTGGTACCACCAAGGTTGCCGGTTACCTGGTGGATTTGGAAAGCGGTCAGACCCTGGCGGCGGGTGGAATTACCAATCCGCAAATTGCCTACGGTGAAGATGTAATCAGCCGCATTGAATACAGCGATCAGCACCCGCAAGGCGGGCGGATTTTACAACAGGCCCTGGCGACCGGACTCAACGAGCTGCTGGCAAGCCTGTGCCGCGAGGGCGGGGGAGCGCCTGAAGAGGTGCTGGATGCGGTGATCGTGGGGAACACGGCCATGCATCACCTGCTGACGGGTTATTCCGTCCATTCACTCGGCACAGCTCCTTACGTGCCCGCCGTCACCCGGGCGCTTTACCTGCCGGCGCGGGACTTGGGTCTGCATTTTGCGCCAGGTGCGCGGGTGTACCTGCCGCCAAATATTGCCGGCTTTGTGGGTGGGGATCACGTGGCCATGCTGCTCGCCACCCGGGCAGCAGCCTTGAAGAAAACTGTCGTTGCCCTGGATATCGGCACGAATACCGAAATCAGCCTGATCCACCGCGGGCGGCACTTCGCCTGCTCCTGCGCTTCCGGACCGGCTTTTGAGGGTGCCCACATCCGGGAGGGGATGCGCGCCATCCCCGGGGCCATTGAGCGGGTACGGCTGGAGGGCGGCCAGGCCCAGGTTCACACCATCCAGGGTCAGCCGGCTATCGGCATCTGTGGCTCTGGCATATTGGATAGCGTGGCCGAACTGCGCCGCCTGGGGCTGGTGGATCACCGCGGGGCTTTCAACAAACAGGATGAGCGCATCCGAATGAAAAATGGGCAGCCTGCTTTTGTGCTGGTGCCAGCCGCGCAAAGCGGCCTGGGGCGGGAAATCGCTGTCAATCGCCAGGATGTTAATGAAATTCAACTGGCCAAGGCAGCCATTCGCTCCGGGGTGGAAGTGCTGCTGCGCCGGGCGGGGATTAACTACCCGGATATCGAGCTTTTTTTGGTGGCCGGGGCTTTTGGCTCCTACCTGGACCTGGGTAATGCGGTGCGCATCGGCATGTTCCCGCCCATCCCGAGGGAGCGGTTTCAGCAGGTAGGCAATGCCGCCGGGAGCGGGGCACGCCAGATGCTCCTTTCCACCCGCCGGCGGGCGCAGGCGGAGCGCCTGACCGGGAACATCGAATACATTGAGCTGACCACCGAGCCGG
>CALESS010000600.1 GCA_937907495.1 uncultured Anaerolineaceae bacterium | reverse complement strand
CACCCACCCAGACCGTAACCGCCACCATCACGCTCACCCCCACCCCAGAGCAGGTGCTGCCGGCCTTTGAAATCAATGGCGATACCCGTCGCGGCATCGCCATCGGCATCATCATCGCCTGTGCCGCCGGCTTGCTCTTCATGGTCATTGGCGGCTTGCGCAAGAAGAACTGACATCCGGAAAACAAACCCTGCCGGGGGAAGCCAGGTTGGCTTCCCCCGGTTTTATGTTGTTAATAGACCGTAAACTCGCGGCGAAAACGAAGGTGCTATAGTATATAAAATCCCAAATCTCGATCTCTGAATCAGGGAGATGATTCCATGCGCTTAACTTTATTAAGAGGGTTTACCATCCTCGTGGTGGTTGGTTTTCTTCTTTCTTTCAGCCCGGCGAAGGCAGAATTCCGGCGGACATCCTCCTCAACTGCTCTCGCAACTTGGGCCATTCAGAGGGCGGATGATGTACCCTTCATCAGCGCAGAGATGGGTGACCATGCCGCCGTGTATGATAGCACCGGCAAATTGCATGTTGTATATGGCGGAGATCACCTGTATTATGCCGTTTGTGTTGGAACTTCTTGCACGATCCAAACCGTGGATTCAGCGGATTCCGTGGGCAGCCAGGCCTCCCTCGCGCTGGATAGCCAGGGACATCCGCATATCGCCTACCATGATGCCGGATTGGAGATTGGCTTCTGCAACGACTGGAAGTTGAAATACGCCAAGTGGGATGGCAGCCAATGGGTTATCCAGGTGGTGGATGAGAGCTGCACAGGCATCAACCCCTCGATTGGTCTGGATGCTCTCAATTATCCCCATATCAGCTACTTTAACGAATCCTCCGACGATCTGCAGCTGGCAGATTGGGATGGCAACGCCTGGAACACCTATACCCCTTATTGGCTCCCGGGCTATGACCTGAGCGGTTTTCATTCCTCCCTGCAATCGGATTCAAATGGCAAATTACACCTCGCCTTTATTGTTAATGACGGAGGCTCCACAACCATTCAATATGCGAATAACATTTTCGGAAGCTGGTCAGCGCTTGTGCCTGTAGATACCCAGCCCGGGGTGGTGAATTTCGCCATGACATTGGATAACAATAACCCGCATTTCAGCTACCACCTCGGCTACAATCCGGGTGGTGGAATGGTGTACAAAGCGCGCTATAACTGGTTTAATGGCAGCACAATGCAGACGCCCTTCGAAGTGAGTGATATGGACTACCTGGGGAGGACGGCAGTCGCAATGGGCACGGATGGCTACCCCCGGGTGGCGTATGTTTCCTCCGGGAGCGTAAAGTGGAGGGCAAAGACCGGCGTCTCCACCTGGGGAACAGCGGCTGATATTCCGAACACCGCTAACACCCAACGCCTGTTCCTGGGGAGATCCAGCGGCTCATCCTTCGGCCTGACCTTCCACCCTGGTGGGGTCGTGAAGAACACCACCGAAAGCTCAACGATCTGGTCTGCACCCACCACTGTGGCTGCAACGGAATACCTGGGGGATCATATCTCCCTGGCAGCCGCCGCCAGTGGGGATTTACACATCAGTTATACAAATAACAATGGACATCAATTAAAGTACGCCCACCGCATGGGCGATAGCTGGCTTGTCACCACCCTTCAAACCCTCACGGGAAATAATCAAATTTTAGCCACGGATATTGATCTGGGTCCCAGCGGCCGTCCCTATATCGTGTATGAAGAAGCAGATGCCAGTCTGTACTCCGTACTGAAATATACCTACTGGACAGGCAGCGCCTGGACGCCCCCCGTAGTCGTTAGTCAGCCAGGTTCATACGGCTGCTCACCTTCGATGGAAGTAACCACTGCGGGCGAAACATACATCGCCTTTCAAAAATGCGATTATAGCAATGAAGGTCTCTGGCTGGCTGCTTACAATGGAAGTTGGAATTACAGCCAGGTTGAATTTGTGAATGGAGAGAAGTTTACCGCCCCTTCCCTGCTGGTTAACGAGACCACCGGGTACATTTCCATTGCCTATGTGCGGTTGGATTACAGCCACCCTGCCCTGCGGTATGCGGTAAAGGAGAATACGGCCAGCTGGACCATCACAACCCCTTACGACATGCCCAGCGGCTATGTTTTCAACCCCAGCCTCGCC
>CALESS010000599.1 GCA_937907495.1 uncultured Anaerolineaceae bacterium | reverse complement strand
CTCATGCGGCAGCAAAACCCAGGTTGCCTCTGGCAAATGCCCGGCTAGCACCGGGTACAGGGAGCCGGGCACAGCCATCTTCACCAGCCCCACCCCGGAGCGTAACGCCGCCCGCCCAGCCAGTAAAGCCGCCCCGGTAAAATTCACCGATCCTGCTGCCAGCACGGTAGACCCAAAGCTGCCCTTATGAGCGTCCAGTGGTCTTTCCGGCAGCCATTGCCCGGCAAGACTTTCCGTCACCACCACATCCCGGGCCTCTTTCCAGGCCGGTAATTCATCCGTAAATCCCAGGGGAACTACTTCCAACTCCCCCGCCAGGCCGAAAGCCGGAAATTGCAGCAGCCCCCTTTTCACCGCTCCCATACAAACGGTGAACTCCGCAGGGATCACTTCGGCTGCCGCCGCGCCTGTTTCACAATTCACGCCGGAAGGGCAATCCACTGCCACGACATGCGGAATTAAGGAACGGTTGGTGATATGCTGCATCAAACCGGCCAGATCGGGTTTCAGGGGCATTTCAAAGCCTGTTCCCAACAGGCCATCCAGGAGCACCGAGGATCTCTCCAGTCCGTCATCCAGTAACTTGAAGTCCGCGTCCTCGTTCATAAGAAGGATCTGACAGCCGGCATCGCGGGCATTTTTCACCAGGCCATCCCCTTCTGGCCGGGGTTTGCTCAGGTAAGCCCGGGTATCCCAGCCGGCTTCTGCCAGGGCAGCCAGCGCAACCAGTACATCGCCGCCGTTATTCCCCGCTCCTACCAAACCCAGGGCAACCCGATCCTCCAGCATTCCATACACTTCCTCCACCAAACCGGCCAAACCCTGCCCGGCTCGCTGCATCATTTCTGCATAGCTGAGTCCGGCGGCATCTGCCTGCCGTTCAACTTCGCGCATCGCATCAACACTGAGTAATTTCATACCTTCCGCCTCCTGCTTGGGTGAGTGTATTATAATCCAATCAACTTTTCGCTCCAGGGAGTCCCATGCACAGGTACCTTTATTTCACCGTCTTCATCTCCGGGTTATGCTCTCTTGCCTTGGAAATGGCTGGATCCCGCCTGTTGGAAAGCACCTTCGGCTCCAGCAACCTGGTCTGGGCGGCCGTTATTGGCCTGATTCTGATCTACCTGGCCGTGGGTTATTTTGTGGGCGGGAAATGGGCAGATCGCTCCGCCTCTCCCCGTACCTTCTATTCCATATTGGTGGGCGCCTCCCTGGCAATCGCCATCATCCCCCTGGTATCCAAACCGATTCTCAACCTGGCTTCCCAGGCGTTCGACCAGCTCCGCCTGGGAGTGCTGGGCGGTGCCTTTGTGGTCGTGCTGCTGTTGATGGCAATTCCGGTCATTCTTCTGGGCACTGCCTCGCCGTTTGCGATTCGCCTGGCCGTGCAGGATACCCGCTCGGTAGGCCGCATCTCTGGTCGTATCTACGCCATTTCCACACTCGGCTCTTTCATCGGAACCTTCCTGCCGCCCCTGCTGCTCATCCCCCTCGCCGGAACCAGCCTGACTTTTCTCATTATCAGTGGCCTATTACTGATTACATCCCTGGTGGGGTTGATTTCCACCGGGCTTTCCAATCGGGCAAAATTATCCCTCCTCAGCCCTCTCCTGCTCCTGGCAGCCGGAACCTGGCTGCAAACCCTGCCCACCCGCTCCACGGAAGGCATGATTTATGAAACCGAATCTTCCTACAATTACATTCAAGTGCTGGAGTTTAGTGGCTATCACCTGCTGCGTCTGAACGAAGGCCAGGGTGTCCATTCCATTTACAACCCGGATATCATTCGTTATTACGGCCCCTGGGATCAAGTCCTCGCCGCTCCTTTTTTCAACCCCGCGCCGGTTGATCCCGCCAGCATCCGCAGCCTGGCCATCGTCGGCCTGGCTGCCGGCACCACCGCCCGCCAGGCATCCATCGCCTACCCCGGCATTCAAATGGACGGCTTTGAGATTGATGAAAAAATTGTCCAGGTGGCAAACACTTACTTTGCCATGGATGAAATTCCTGGCCTTACCACTTACATCCAGGATGGCCGCTGGGGGTTGGAGCATTGACCCAACCGCTACCAGGTCATCAGCATTGATGCCTACCGCCCCCCCTACATTCCCTGGCACATGACGACCCGCGAGTTTTTCCAAATCGTCCACGACCACCTGACTGCCGATGGCGTGATGGTCATCAATGTCGGTCGTGCCCCGCAAGACCGCCGGCTGATCAACACGCTTGCCAGCACCATCCTCCAGGTCTTCCCCACCGTCCATGTGATGGATTTACCCGATAGTTTCAACTCCCTGCTCTATGCCACCGTTCAGCCGACACTCCCTCAGAACCTGGAGGATAACCTCAACGCCCTCCTCCCTCGTTCGGATATCCACCCCCTGCTCGCCGAAACGACTCAGTTCGCACTCGCCAACTTGCAGGCTGCCCCACCCCCCGACATTGTCTTTACCGATGACCGCGCCCCCATCGAATGGATCACCAATAACCTGGTGCTTCATTTCATCCTTTCCGGCCAAACCGAGGATTTAGAATGACCCGCCTAAAAAATGTCCTATCCCTGCTGGTTGTATTGGTTCTGCCTTTCTTCCTGCTGATGACTTCCATCCGCATCATGTTTACCCCGCTCTTCCTGCAAATTGAGTACAACCGTCCCGGCTTTCCGCCGGATGCATTTGGTTTCACCACTGCCGAACGGCTGGAATTTGGCCGCCAATCCATGAAATATCTTTTCAACCGCTCGGATGATGATTCTCTGGCAAATCTTCAAATGGCAGATGGCTCCCCTCTTTATAATGAGCGGGAAGTAAGCCACATGTTGGATGTGAAAATCTTGTTGCAAAAAATGATTTTAGCCTGGGTGATTTTGGGAATTTTCCTGCTGCTGGCGGGGAGCTGGGCCTGGCGCGGCGGCTGGCTCAGGAAATTCTGGCAATCCCTCCAGCGCGGGGGCTGGTTGACCATTGGCCTGATTGCGGCCATTTTGATCGCTGTTGCCCTCAGCTTCAACTGGTTGTTCACCAATTTTCATCTCATTTTCTTCTCCGGCGATACCTGGCTCTTCGCCTACTCCGATTCCCTCATCCGCCTCTTCCCGCTGGAATTATGGCAGGATGCCTTCATTGGTATGGGAGTGATCACGGTATTGCTGGCCGGTTTGCTCATCTGGCTGGGCGGTCGTTTCTCGCTCAAATCCTGACCCACACCCCCCACCCAACAAAAACGGACAGCCAGGCGGCTGTCCGTTTTTGCATTTCGCCAACCGGGAGTCTACTTCTTCTCCGCCTGGCGTGCCACTTCCAGGGCTTTTGCTTCCGCTGCCGCCGCATCCCCCAGGTAATAATGCCGGATGGCAGTCATGTCATCATTCAATTCATAAACCAGCGGGATGCCGGTCGGAATGTTCAATTCCACAATCTCTTCTTCGGAGATGTGATCCAGGTGCTTCACCAGCGCCCGCAGGCTGTTGCCATGGGCTGCAATTAACATCCGCTGACCGGAGCGCAGACGGGGCACGATGACCGAATGCCAGTAGGGTAAAACCCGCTCCAGGGTGATGGAAAGCGATTCGCAGGCCGGCAGCCGGTGTGGATCCAGCAGCGCATAGCGCGGGTCAAAGCGCGGATGGCGAACATCATCATAATCCAACGCTGGTGGTGGCGTGGCATAGCTGCGCCGCCAGATTTTCACCTGCTCGCTGCCATATTTCTCCGCTGTTTCAGCCTTGTTCAAACCCTGCAGTGCCCCGTAATGCCGCTCGTTCAGTTCCCAGGCATTTTCCACGGGGATGTACATTTGATCCAATTCATCCAGGGTGATCCATAGGGTGCGGATCGCCCGCTTCAGGACAGAGGTGATGGCCTGGTCAAAGACGAAACCTTCGGCTTTCAATAACCGCCCTGCCTGTTGCGCCTCCGCCACCCCTGCCTCGGAAAGGTCCACATCCGTCCAGCCAGTGAACCGATTTTCCAGGTTCCACTGACTTTGTCCATGCCGCAATAAAACCAATTTAATCATGATCGAGCCTCCTCATTTCATGTTCGTTTATCAAATCGGGCCTGCAGGGTGAAGAAACCGGTATTTTCACCGCTTGCGAAAATATTCACGGTACCGGCTGCTTCGCCTTTTCAATCAACTGTTTCGCCAGGGTCACCGCACCGGGCGGGCAGTCCACTCTTTTCATAAATTGTAGCGCAAGAATTCTCTTGCGCTACAAAAAAGATCCTGACGTTGGGACGGTGAACTAGCGCACGGCGACCGGATTTTCCTTGTCCTCGGATGGATCAAAGATATGGAAGTTCTCCATGTTGAAAGCCAGCTCGACCTTATCCCCAATGGAGTAGCGGCTGCGGGGATCCACCCGGGCCACATAGCTATTCTTGCCGGTCACCAGGTAGAGGAAGATTTCATTACCCATCAACTCGGTCACATCCACCTGGGCCTCCACAGGCGCTGCGGAAATTCCCGGAGGTGCAAACAATGGGTTGTGGATATCTTCTGGCCGAATACCAAAAATCACTTCCTTATCCACCAAGCCCTGGTAAGTCTTAATCTTTTCGGTGGGGATTTCCACCCGAAAGCCATCCGACTCGACAAACAATTTGCCATCGCCTTTGCGAATACGGCTC
>CALESS010000598.1 GCA_937907495.1 uncultured Anaerolineaceae bacterium | reverse complement strand
AATCGGAGCCGGTGATGCCGTTCAGCTCGCGCAGTTGCTGCTCGCTGATGTTGTTGAGCAGCGCCACCCGGATACAGGAATCCCCCGCCTTGACAATATAGATGATGCGCCCATCCGGCCGGGGGGTGGGCGTATTGTAATAGACCTGCAGCGGAGGGGCGGCTGTGACCGGGCCGTTGAGCGCCAGCAAGCCCAGCCCGCTGAGCAGGATGAAAGTCAATAGAATGATCTTTTTCATAATCGCTCCGTATCCCCATTATATCAGATGGGGAGGCCGCCATCCGTCAAGCGCTATGCTACAATTATCAGTGCATTTTGAGCGTAAAATCAACCTTGCAGCCCGCCCCTGGAGGGACTTTATGAAAGTTGCCGTCATCGGTGGAGGGTCCACCTACACCCCGGAATTAATTATGGGCTTTTTAGCCCGCACAGCCACCTTTCCGTTGAAGGAATTGTGGCTGATGGATATTGATGCTGCGCGCTTGAAGATCGTGGGGGAGTTCAGCCAGCGCCTGGCGGCTGCCCACCAGGCCCCCTTCAAAATCATCCTCAGTGGAGACCAGCGGGCTGCGGTGCGAGGCGCGTCTTACGTCACCACCCAGTTGCGGGTGGGGCAAATGCCCGCCCGCCGGGAGGATGAATACCTGGGCCGGCGGCACGGGCTGATCGGCCAGGAGACCACCGGCATCGGCGGCATGGCCAAGGCTCTGCGCACCATCCCCATCATTTTACGGCTGGCACAGGATATGCAAGAACTGGCTCCCGGTGCGTTGCTGGCGAACTTCACCAATCCCTCCGGGTTGATCACCCAGGCCCTGGCCATGGTCGCCCCGCATCTGCCGGCGGTGGGTGTATGCAACGTGGCCATCACCACCAAGATGGGCTTGCTGGAACGGCTGGAAAAGCAGCTTGGCCGGAAAATTGACCCGCAGCAATGTGAACTGAACACCCTGGGTTTGAATCACCTGACCTGGCACCGCGGATTGAGGGTGGAGGGGCAGGAGATGTGGCCGCTGGTGCTGGCGGGCATCCTGGAAGAGTTGCTGCTGGCAGAGGAACCGGAATTCCCGCCGCAACTGGTGGAAACCCTGCAAATGCTGCCCAACTATTACCTGCAATATTTCTACCTCACCCGCCATAAGCTGGAAGAGCAGCAGAAATGGCCGCCTTCGCGCGGCGAAACCGTGATGGGCGTGGAGGAAGACCTGCTGAAACAATACGCCGACCCTGCCCTCCATGAGCCCCCCGCCGACCTGATGCTGCGCGGCGGCGCCTATTACTCCACCGCTGCCACCCAATTGCTCAATGCCCATTATAACGACCTGGGCGAAACCCATGTTGCCAATGTGCGCCACGATGGCGCGGTGCCGGGCTGGCCGGCGGATTGGGTGCTGGAACTGCCCTGCCGTGTCGGGCGGGATGGCGTACACCCCCTGCCGGCGGAACCCCTGCCCGAGGTCTGTTTCGGGCTGATTGCCCGGGTAAAAAGCTATGAGCTGCTGACGGCTCAAGCGGCCCTCACGGGCGACCGGGATATCCTCTACCAGGCTTTGCTGGCCCACCCGCTCGGCCCGCAAGCCGACCGGATTGAAGCGGTGATGGCAGATATGCTGGAAACCCATCGCCGCTATCTGCCGCAGTTCTGGCCCTCCTGATGCAACGCGAGGCCGTATGACCCGCTATTTTCTGGGTGCAGACCTGGGCGCCACCAACACGCGCATCGTCATCACGGATGGCGATGGGCAGGCGCTGGGGTTTGGCCGCAGCGGCCCCGGCAACCACGAAGTGGTGGGTTATGCGGGCTTCCAGGCGAATTTGCAGCAGGCGGTGGGCCGGGCGCTCGCCAGCGCCGGCTTGCAGGCGGATCAGATCAGCGGTGCCGGTTTTGGCATTGCCGGTTATGATTGGCCCCCCCAGGCTGAACCCATTCAGCAGGTCATCCGAAGCCTGCACCTTTCTGGCCCGTTTGAACTGGTGAATGATGTGGAGCTGGGTCTGCTGGCTGGTTCCGAACGCGGTTGGGGCGTGGCGCTGGTCTCTGGTACGGGCTGCAATTGCCGCGGCTGGGATGCCAGCCGCACCCGCCGCGGCCAGGTGACCGGGGGCGGGGCAATGTACGGCGAATTCGCCGGGGCCAGTGAGTTGATCTGGATGGCGATGCGGGCCGTGGCCTACGAGTGGACCGGGCGCGGCCCGGCGACCAGGCTTTCGGCAGCTCT
>CALESS010000597.1 GCA_937907495.1 uncultured Anaerolineaceae bacterium | reverse complement strand
CATGGCGCCCGGGGGCATTGATTTTCTCAGCGGCTCCGGCGCAACCATCGTCTTTCTGGCCGAGCCGGCTGTCAAGCGCGGTCTGCGGTTCAACTCCTGCCTCAGCGTGGGTAACTCCGCCCTGACCGGGGTTGAAGAGCTGTTGGAACTTTTTGACGCCGAACACACGGATACCAGTTCACCCTTTAAGATTCTCTACATGGAAGGCATCAAACAACCCGGGCGCTTTTTACAAGCCGCCCGCAGTTTGAACCAGAAAGGCTGCACCCTGGCTGCCATCAAGGGCGGCACCACCGGGGCCGGCAGTCGGGCCGCTGCCAGCCACACCGGGGCGATGGCGACCAATGACACAGCCGTCCAGGCGTTATTGCAGAAGGCGGGGATTATCCGCGTTCAATCCCGCCCGGAGTTGATTGACGTGGCCGCGGTGCTGGTCTGCGCCAAAGGCAAGCTGGATGGGCGGCGCGTGGCAATCGTCACGGATGCGGGCGGGCCGGGCGTGCTGCTGGCAGATGAGCTGAACCGCCAGGGCTTCGAGGTTCCCCCTTTCCAAGCCTCCACCCGTGAAAAGCTCAACCAGGTGCTGCTGCCCGGCGCCAGCTCCGCCAACCCGGTGGATTGCCTTCCCGCCCGCAATGGCCGCATGATGGCGCAAATCCTGGAAATCATCCGCAGCGAGGAAGCTGAAACGATTGATTACATCCTGTGCGTGGACGGCGATTCGCACCTCTCCGACAACTGGGAAGTTTACCAGGCCATCCTGCACGAGATGGAGCATGGCACGATTCCGGTCTTCCCCTCGTTCTGCACGGTTGTCTCCTCGCACGAGGCGCTGGAGAAGTTCAAGCAGGCGGGGAAGTGTTATTTTGATGATGAGGTCGCCCTGGCGCGCGCCCTGGGGGCCGTGGTCAACCGCCCCCGCCTCAGCCAGCCCACGTTGGATTTGCCCGGTTTTAACCGGGCGCGCATTGCCGAACTGCTGGCGGGAAAAAACGGGGCACTTTCTGCGGGTTTGACCCGGGAAGTCCTGCAGGCCGCGGGCATGCCTTTCCCCGGGCAGGTGGAGCTGGCGGCCCCGGAAGAATTAGCCGCCGTGCCGTTTGCCTTCCCCTGGGTGATGAAAGTAAGCGGCCCGCTGCATAAGACGGATGTCGGCGGGGTGCGCCTGAATATCCATTCGCTGGAAGAAGCGCGGCAGGTGTGGGGAGAACTCCTGCAAATCCCCGGAGCAACGGGCTGCCTGGTGCAGCAGATGGTCAGCGGCACCGAGGTGCTGCTGGGTGCAAACCGGGAGGAAGGATTCGGTCACCTGGTGGCTTTTGGATTGGGCGGCATCTACACCGAAGCGCTCAAGGACGTGCATTTTGCCCTGGCGCCGCTCTCGGCACAGGAGGCGGACACCGTGGTTCAATCCCTGCGCGCCCTGCCATTGCTTAAGGGTGTGCGCGGCGAGCCAGGGATGGATTTTGGCGTGCTGCAAGACTTGTTGCTACGCCTCAGCCTGCTGGTGACGCACTTCCCGCAGATCCAGGAGATGGACTTGAACCCGGTCAAGGGCAGCGGCCGCGAGTTGTATGTGGTGGATGCGCGCGTGATTCTGGACGCCTAGCGTCAACGGAAAAGGCTCTGAACGGTCCCCTCCGTGGAGGGCTGCCCCAAATTCAACGCCTCAAGAAAGCACTTTGTCCTCAGGCATCAAAATAAAGCGGGTTGGAGAGCAGGGCCGGCAGCATGGGCAGGCCCGGCAAAAAAGCCCGCAGAATTTCGACGCGGGCGAAACCAGGCTCCGCCATGGGGTAAACAAGGTGTACCCCGCCATCCGTGGGCGCCTGGAAGATGACCTCCGCACCGCGGCCGGTCACCACGCGCAGCACATCCCCCGCCAGCAGTCCGCTGGCCTCGATCTCCATCTCTTTGACCTCTGCCCAGGGGAGACTGTCGCCCATCATCTTATCGCCGGCGGTCAATGCCAGCTGCGGACCGTTGGGTGCAAAGACGATGTAGCTGTGCCCCTGGCGCACCGCCTTCAGAATATCACCAGCCCCGGCGGAGAGGGAGAACACCCCCATGCTCGGCCCGCCCAGGAAGATGAAGGGTGTGTCACGGTGATAATCACTGCCCCCGCAAGCCGGGACCTTTTTCCCCGCGGCCAGTAATTGCTGCCAGAAGCCCACCGCCCGCAGGTTGGATTCGCGCATCGGGCCGTTCCAGACTTCAATGCAGTCAAATTCCAACTGCTGGAGATCAAACTGGAAGCCGCAGGTCTCATCGAATGGATGGTTGATCATGATGGTCGCCCCGCGCTGGCGGGCGGATCGGAAGCGGGCCTGGGCCTCTTCCGGGGTGTTGGTGGCAAATGGCTCGTCATACGGACGGTCCACCCCCATGAAGTTGGCATGGCCCTGGTAGTGAGTCCATTCTACCCCTGGGATGAGGGTCACCCCCGGCAGGCGCGGCAAGCCAGCAGTGGCAATAAACTGGTTATGATCGGTCACTGCCACAAAATCCAGCCCATTGCGTTTTGCCTTCCAGGCCAGTTCCTCCAGCGTGTGGACGCCATCCGAAGCCAGGGTGTGGGTATGCAGGTCGCCTTTTAACCAGCGGCCCTGTTTGGCCTGCAGGGTCACTTCAAAACGCACCCGCACCCCGCCTGGCGCCACTTTGTAGGCCCCAAGCAGGATCTCCCAGCGGCCGAACTCGACCGGGCAGGGCTGGTAGCCGGGGGTGGCTGCCACTTCACTGATGAAGAACTCGCTCTTGTCGGAGCCGGATGCCCCCACCTGCCGGCCTTGCGGGTTGAGCAGGCCAATATCAATGATATTAATCTCCGGACGGGCATGGAAGGTGCCATTGGGCAGGGGTTGGGGCTGTTCATCGTGCCGGGGGTAATCGTAGCGGATGGTCAGCTTCTCGCAACCTTCGGGCAGTTCGGCGGGTTGAATTTCAAATGGCAGGGTGAAGTAGCTGCCGGCCTGTTCCGGCAGGATAAGATGTTCAAAGGTGTGAGTCACGGAGGTCATCTGGTTTCGTTTTCCTTCCCGATGTTTCGAATTAATAACCCAATCCCCCGCCGGGGGAGCGCTTCTAGCCCAGCGTCAGCGCCAAAAAGCGCTGGATCTGGATATCCCAGAAGGGCCAGTCATGCTGACCGTCTTCCTCGTGATAATCCAACGGCACACCCAATTGCTGGCAGGCCTGGTGGAACATCACATTCAGCGGGTAGAGGTCATCCTGACGGCCACAGGCCACGAACAGGCGCGGCAGGGCTGCCGGGTTCTGCGCCGCCCGGCCCAGCCAGACCGCCGGGTCATGCTCGCTGCCGCCCAGTTGATCCAGGCTGCCGAACAGGTGGACGAATTCTGCCTGGCGGGCATCATCCGGGTGGGTGGAGAGAATGGCCAGCGAGGTGACACCGGAGAACGCGGCCACCGCGGAATATTGCTGCGGGCGCAGCAAGGCCGCTTTGATGGCGCCGTAGCCGCCCATTGAAAGACCCGCCAGCAGAGTATTCTCCCGCTTGGGCGGGATGCCGAACACCTCATGCAGGTAGCGCGGCAATTCATCCACAATGTAGCTGAAATATTTCAGGCCGTTGGGCTGGTCAATGTAGAAACTGCGGTGGGCGGTGGGCATCACCACCACCAGGCCGTAGCGGCGCGCATAAATCTCGATCATCGAGTAGCGCTGCCAGCCGCTGGCATCATCGCTCAGGCCGTGCAGCAGGTAGAGCACCTTGCGCTCGCTGACTGGCACCCCCTGCATCTCGCCGGGTTCCGGCACGATAACGTTGAGGGGGATGTTCATCTTGATGGTTTCAGGCACATGCTCCATCCGAATTAGCGCCATTTTTACCTCCATTCAATAGGTGGGAGTGACCGCAAGCGGGGAAGAGCAGCCCTTCCCGTTGTCGGGCTGCTCCCATTCTGAGTAAAATAACCGGCTGCTTCCAGAGGCATTTCTCCGCTTGCCGAGAATCTGAGTGCGGAACGCTTATGGCTCGTCCCGCAGTGGGGCAGGTTCGGCTTTTTTGAAATTAATCAAAAATGAGAAGCCAAAGCTGATCAGCATCAGCACCAGCGGGAACACCGTCAGCAGGAAGCGGGCGGCGTTGCCCGGCTGGGGGCCGGGGTTATTGCCGCTTTCATAACCGAAGAGCACAAAAACCAGGGCAAACCCGGCGCTGGTGAACAGTCCGTTCAAGCGGTTCATAAAGCCCAGGGCATTGGAGATGATTCCCTCCCGCCGCACGTTGTGCTTCTGGGTATCCTCGTCCATCACCTTGGCGGCGATCAAATCCATGGTGGTGATCACCCCGGCGAAACCGAAGCCCACCAGCACACTGCCCACAATGGCCGTCACCAGCGAATTGGCAAAATAGAGCGGGATGAAGGCAATCGCCAGGGCCAGCAGCGCCGCCCGCCAGACCGGGATGAGGGAGAATTTGCGCACCAGCCAGGCCCACACCGCCACGCAGGCGATGGCGATGATCAGCACCGAGGCGAACAGAATGGTGGATTGGCTTTCCGGGATTTGCAGGGTGTACTTAACAAAAAACGGCAGGGATGCCAACACCAGCGACATGGCCGCGCTGTAGAAGGCATTCGCCAGGCCGGAGATCCAGAACTTGCGGTTGACGAACAGGTCTTTCAGGCTCTTCCATAACTGGGGCTTTTGCTCATGCTCTTCCACCTTCACCTCGCGGGAGGTAAAGGTCATATACAAAATCACGGCCCCGCCCACAATGCCATAGACAATCGCCGTCAGGCTGTAGCCCAGCGCCTTGGTAACCATGGGGGTCAGGGCAATGCTGATGATCATCGCCACCAGTTGGAATGCCTGGCGCAGGGCATTGGTGGAAGCCCGGCTGGCATCCGTGCGAAACAGTTCAGGGAAGAGCGCACCGTAGTTGGCGTTGATGACCGAATCCAGCGTGCCCGCCAGGATGTAGAACAGCATGGCGTAGGCAAATAGGGCGTTGCCCGCCAGGAAGGCGGGGGTGGAATAAAAGGCGATGAAGGTCAGCACCAGCAGCGGTGTGCCGATCACCAACCAGGGCCGGCGGCGCCCCCAACGGGTGCGGGTGCGGTCGGAGAGGAAGCCATAAACCGGGTTATCCAGCGCATCAATGAAGGTATACACCAGCAGGATACTTGCCAGTTGCAGCGTGGTCAGGCCCAGCTTATCCACATAGAAAATGGCGGCATACGTCTTGAGCATGTTAATCGGGATGGATGTGCCGAACATGCCAATGGCGTAATTGAACGATTTGAGCTTTGATTCTTGCATGGGAGAGCCTCCGGGGTTTCAAGCAGAAAAAAGAATTTTTCCAGCCAGCGAACGTAAAGATATTATATACTTACCTGCAACCACGAATAGCAAAACCAGCAAGCATTTCCCCCCATTTCCCCGCGAAAGGCCCCGCCATGCAGCGTAAAATCCACCTGATTTTCAAAACCCACCTGGATGTCGGTTTCACCAATTATGCAGCGGTCGTCATCCAAAATTACTTTCAAGAGTACATCCCGGCGGCGCTGGCCCTGGCACGCCAAATGCGCCAGGAAGGTAAGACGCAGCGCTTTGTGTGGACCACGGGTTCCTGGTTGATTTTTGAATACCTGGAGCAGGCCGACCCGGCCCGGCGGCGGGAGATGGAGGAGAGCATCCTGGCGGGGGATATCGCCTGGCATGCGCTGCCCTTCACCACCCACACCGAACTGATGGATGTTGAGCTATTCCGGGTGGGGCTTTCACTCTCCCGCCGGTTGGATGAACGGTTTGGCCGCCAGACCGTGGCTGCCAAGTTCACGGATGTACCGGGCCATACGCGGGGGATTCTGCCGCTGCTGGCGGAGGCCGGGGTGCAGTTCCTGCACATCGGCGTCAACCCCGGTTCCAGCGTGCCACGGGTGCCGCCGCTCTTCCGCTGGCAGGCGCCGGCGGGGGAGGAGGTCATCGTCATGTACGAGAGTGGCTACGGCAGTGCCTTTGTCATCCCTGGCATCCCGGATGCCCTGGCCTTCGGACATACGATTGATAACATGGGGCCACAGTCCATGGCTGCCGTGCGGGATGTGTACGACCACCTGCAAAACGCTTACCCGGGGGCGGAAATTTTCGCCTCCACCCTGGATGCCTTTGCCCGCCAGCTCGAACCTATCCGCCACAGCCTGCCGGTGGTGGTGGGGGAAATCGGCGATAGTTGGATTCACGGGGTGGGCAGCGACCCGCTGAAGGTCAGCCAGTACCGCGAGTTGCTGCGCCTGCGCACCGAGTGGCTGGCTGCCGACCCGGCGCTGCGCCGGGATGCCGCTTTCGATGCCTTCCAGCGCCGCCTGATGCTGGTGGCAGAGCACACCTGGGGTATGGATGAAAAAACCTTCCTGGGCGACCACGAGAATTATTCAGCGCCAGATTTCTCCGCTGCCCGCATGCGGGAGAACTTCTGCTCCTTTGCCGCCTCGTGGGCGGAGAAGCGCGCCTACATCCCCTCGGCTGTGGCCGCCCTGGGCGAGACACGGCTGGCGGTGGAAGCCCGCCGCCGCCTGGCAGACCTTCAACCCTCTCCCCCCAACCCGGCCGATTGGAATGAACGGCCCGCCACCGGGCAGGTGGTTGAGCAGCCCGCCTTCACCGCCCGCTTTGACCCGCAAACCGGCGCCATCCTCCACCTGCAAGACCGGCAGGGAATGAATTGGGCCAGCCCGGCCCACCCCCTGGCTTTATTGCGCTACCAGACCTTCTCCGCGGCCGATTATGAACGCTTTTTCCATCAATACATCCTGCCTGCGGAACAGGGCAATGGCTGGTCGCGCGAGGATTTCACCAAGCCCGGCCTGGAGAGCGCCAACCCGCTCAGCCGCTGGTGGCAACCGCAGGTGGTCGCACAATATGCCAGCGATCGGGGGCTGCTCTTCCACCTGGCGGGCGAGCCGCAAGCCGTGCAGGAATATGGCTGCCCGCAGGATTTTTACCTGCAATATACCTTCGATCCGCAGGCGCCGCTGATTGAGGTGGAGTTGCAATGGTTCCACAAGCCCGCCAGCCGCCTGCCAGAGGCTGCCTGGCTGAGCTTTCAGCCAGCGATTTCTGCCGCCGCCGAGTGGCGGGTGGATAAGCTGGGGGTGGAGATCTCCCCGCTGGAGGTGGTGGAAAATGGCAACCGACACCTGCACGCTGCCGGGCGCGGGGTGCGGGTGCAAGAGGCAGGCCGCAGCCTGGTGATCCACTCGCTGGATGCACCGCTGGTTGCGCCCGGGGAGCCTTCGCTGCTCAACTTCAACAACCAGCAGCCAGATTTGCAGCAGGGTGTGCATTTCAACCTGCATAACAATCTGTGGGGCACCAATTTCCCGATGTGGCTGGAGGATGATTGCCGTTTCCGCTTCCGGCTGGAATTGACCTGAGAGAATACGCGCTGCCTGGCCGGTCATTCTCCTGCTCGGGCAGGTTAAGCATCGCGGCCTGTGCCCGGGGGTATGCCCTCAATCGAGTTATTCGCTGCCTGAGCGTTCTCTTAACGCCCATCTACACCGCTTGACCGAATCCGCCGCGTTATGATATGATGGCGAATAGAGGTACAACAATTCGAATGACCGAAAACAATCCGACATCGCGGATCTCATCCGTTGACGATGCCGAACAAGTGCCGCAAACAGGCCGGCCGAGAGGCTGGAATGCCACCTGGGAGCGCCTGATTCGGCTGGGATTGGGGGAAGCCGCCCTGCGCGCCGGCACCGGGTTGGCATTGCTGATTCTGGTGCTGCTGGTGGCCTGGATGATGGGGAAC
>CALESS010000596.1 GCA_937907495.1 uncultured Anaerolineaceae bacterium | reverse complement strand
AAAAAAAAGAACGAAATTTTTGGATCATTTCGTAAAACGTACTCCCCATGCGGTTATCTTAACTTCATAAGAATAATAGACTTGTGATGAAACAACTATATCAATGTGATCCGATCCATTTAATGATTACGCAATCCTTTTTCTGTAAATTGAAGTCAGAAGCATCACTTGTTCTAAAAAATTGAATCCATTACCTGGACATTAATGTTTCCCAATTTGCCATTCTTCAAATATTTCCATGGGAATAGCAGTCGGTAGGTCGCGTTTGCTCCTGAATACACTGCCCGCATACCAAAATCAGATCCCCTTGGAAATGGAAAGACCAGGCATATTCTAGAGCAATCTGGTAAAGCGACAAACACTATCAAGCCGCTCGTGCATCTGAGCCCATTTCAATCTCGCTTGAATCTTGTGATCCATACAATTATTGTATATTGGGACGATGTCCATGAATCACACAACTAGTTCCTGCAAAAGCCTTTTCAAAATTTTTCCGCGGTGATTGAGCGAACCCATACCTTCGCCTGGAAATTCATATTTCACATACTCGATCGTTTGATATTTGTAATTAACTGGCGGCCAGGGATCCAGCGCCAAACGATAATCCGTGGAGAGTAGATCGTGGATGCGGTGAGGTTTGAGGTTGCGGATGTAGTCTTCCAGAATCCTGCCCAGGCGGTGTTCCTTCCACCAGGTTCGGAGGAGAGAGCCTTGCACTTTGTCCTTCATGGTTGCCTGGTAATCCCGAATGGAATCACCCGCATCCAAAAGGCCATAAAGGGCGGAAACGATGAGGACCTTTTTTTGGCGAGCTTGCGGATAGAGTTTTGCAAAATCTGAGGTGGTGAAGACAATCCCGCTGTAACGGGCGTAGGCCGGCAAGAAGAGTAGTGGGGCACTGGCGTTGTCAGCACCCAGATCCGGGCTGGGAGGCAGATTATTAAAGCCCCCCAGGGCTTTACGGGCAGACAAAAGGCTGTTGCAGGCCGATGCTGACAAGAACTCAGCCAGGCCAGAGCTGCAGTACTCGGGAGCGCCGCCGCTCTTTTTGCTGTTGCAGCAAGCAATGAGAATCAGTTCCATGGAAACCTTACATAACGCCCATTTTGGGGCAGACAGAATCCAGCAAGCAAAGGCGGCAAGCCGGCCGGGAGGCGGTGCAGATTTGCTTGCCGACCAGCCACAGGGGGCCATCCACCTCGCCGGGGAAAGCCGGGTTTAGGTTGCGGGCGGCCATGACGGCTTCCATCTCATCCACGGCTGCAGCCAGGCCCAGGCGGTAGAGGACGCGCATGGTATTGACATCCGGTTTGATATCCATGCGGGTATGGTCCAGGTCCGAAAAGCGCAGATTGTAGGCTTTTTCAATCAGGATGACGGCCATGCTGGCGATGCCCGGGCCTACGCCATACACGGTGAGGAAGGTACGGCGAACCTCCAGGGCGGTGCGACCAGTCCAGATGCGGCTGGCATCGCCGTCGAATTTCTCGACCACCAGGCGGGTGATCTCCTGAAAGGTGCGGGGGGCGGCGTTGATATAGCGGGGCTTGCGGGGTAAGGCGAGAAAAATATGGGTGATTTGGGGCATGGAGAGCAGATTGAATTTTAATGGGTCGAAGTGGCCGACTTGTTTGAAAATCCAGTAGGGGATGGTCCAGATGATTTCGGCTTTGGCGCCGCGGTCGAGGCAGGTAGCGGCGCAAAAGGCGAACGGGTGCTGGTGCATG
>CALESS010000595.1 GCA_937907495.1 uncultured Anaerolineaceae bacterium | reverse complement strand
TGATCTCACCCAGATGACCTTTGGCTATAGCCGGGATGACGCCGAGCGCTCCTTCCTGGTGCGCTATGTGGAAGAAGGTATCCTGCCCAAGAATCCGTTCCAAACGTTGGATCGGGGTGGGGTGGGACGGCTGATGCACCTTGCCGTCACCGATGGCCGCAAGAGCCGCCCGGACCTGGAGGTTGGCATTTGTGGTGAACATGGCGGTGACCCGTCCTCTATTGAATTCTGCCACCTGGTCGGGAACAACTACGTATCCTGCAGCCCCTTCCGGGTGCCCGTCGCCCGCCTGGCGGCTGCTCATGCAGCGCTCAAGCATGGTAAGGGTTTGAAAATAGACCTGTAAACCCATCATTTCAGCGGGGCGGCTCAACCAGCCGCCCCGCTTTGTTTTAAATTGATAGGGGGCTGTAAGCCTTAAGGGTGAGTTAAGGGGGTCTATTTGGACTAAAATAGTATCAGCTTGAACTATTTAATCAGCGAAATTTGTCAGCCCGGAAAGGTATCTCCGCTGCCTGGCATCAAATTTGCACTCTAGAAAACGAAGATTATTCTCTTCCAGGAGCTTTGGATGTCGCAAATCGAGACCAATACAACCCCCATCCCCGCAACTTCCCGCCTTAACCGCAGCGCAACCTTCAGCCGGGATATCGGCCTGGTTCCTGCGATCTCGTTTGCCCTGAATGCCGTGGGGCTGGCGTTGGGTGGAATCTTGCCGTTTGCCGTGTTTGCGGGCTTGTTCCCCGGGGTGAACCTGTTGCAAATCGTGGTGGTGGCACTTGGCGTCAGCCTGGTGTTTGGCACGATCTACTCGGCCATCGGCGGTTTGGTTCCATACAATGGGGCGGAGTATGTGTTGATGACGCGCATCTTCGGTGGGGCGGTTGGATTTTCCATCAGTTTCGCCATGGTGTTGTTCCTGGCGCTTTCAGCCGGAGCCATCATCTCCATGCTTGCTAAATTGGTCGCGCCCGGGCTGCTGATCGGCCTGGGCTTGATCCAGGGCAGTACCGCGGTGGACCTGGGCGCGTCCATCTCCCAGACAGGAACGGCGGTGATTATCACCACTGCATTGGTGGCCCTGGCGTTCGCCCTGGCTATTTTGCCCCGCCGGCTGATCCGGTTGGTTCTGGCGATTGGCACCGTGGTGACGATTGTGGCCTGGGTCTGGATGATTATCAATCTTTTGGGGGTCTCCGGCAGCCAGTTCCCGCCAGCCTGGGATCAGGCTATGGGGTTGGAAAACTTCGTTTCACGGATTAGGGCGGCGGAAGAAGTGGGATTGCCGTTCTTTCAGGATCCGCTTTTGGGTATTCTGGCGGGGGGCGCACTTTCGTTGTGGCTTTTCTTCGGCTCCTTCTCCCTGGTCAATGTTTCGGGAGAGATGAAGAACCCGGGCCGGGATTTACCGCTCAGCCACCTGGTTTCGGTGTTGATCGCCGGTGGATTAATGGTGGGTACCGTAATTGTGCTGCGCAATATGATTCTGCCGACCTGGTTTTCTGCTGAAAGTTATTTGTTTCTACGGGGCGGCGAAAAACTTTCCATGCCCTGGGTTTTCTTTTATAGTGCCATCTTCACAAAATTCCCCGGCTTTTTAATGGTGATGCTTTTCACCTGGCTTTTGGGCTTCATCAACCTTTTGCAGACCATTTTCTACTATGCCAGCCGCATCATGTGGGCCTGGGGCAAAGACCAGGTTTTCCAGGAAGGGTTATCGCTGGTCCATCCGAGCTGGCGCAGCCCGCTGCTGGCAACCCTTCTGTTTGCGATTGTGGTGCAAGTGGGTGTGATTATCGCCATGCAGATTCCACAATTATTCCTCAGCCGGTCTTATATTGCGCCGTTGATGGCCTTGATGATCCTGCCGCTGGTGGCGGTGGTGGTGGCAGCCTTCAAAAAGCCGCGCTGGTTTACCCGGGCGACCGGCATTGCCCGGTGGAAAATTGGCCGGGTGCCGGTGATCAGCATCCTGGCTGCTTTGGGCATCGTCTACCTGGCAGCCTCCCTGGTGCTGATGGCCAACGGGCGGCTGGGGATAATGCTTTTCACGCGCGGAGATGTGGGGTTGATTGTGCTGTTTTACATCATCGGCTTTGCCTGGTATGCCGGTCGGCGCTCCTGGCTGAACCGCAGCCAGGTCCATCTCGATGATACTTTTCGCCAGATGCCGCAGGAATAATGGCGGCAACCAGCCGCAGCTTGAGA
>CALESS010000594.1 GCA_937907495.1 uncultured Anaerolineaceae bacterium | reverse complement strand
ATTTCTCCAGCCCTCAGCCTGCTGGGGGTAGCCTTCAGTGTGCTGATCTCCGCCAGGACCAAGAGTTTTATGGCGGCCTACCAGTGGAGCGGATCGCTGGTGGTGCTGGTGCTCGGCCTGATGATCGGCCAGATCGCCGGATTCTTGTATCTGAGCGTGGGCACCAGCTTGATCATCGGGGCGGTTTTCTGGGCGCTGGCGATCGCCTGCACCTGGGTTGCCACCCGTCTCTTCCGCCGGACAACGCTTCTGACAAACCCTGCTTAAGCAAAAACTCCCTCCCAAATTTGGGAGGGAGTTTTTTTGTGGGTTATTTTCCAAACACCGCCAAAATCCGCTGGAAAATCCATTGAATCCATTCCAGCAGCGTGCGCCGAACGACCGGCTGAGGCTGTTGCAAGGCCTGGTTGGCCGCGGAAATGGTGGCCTGAAGTTCTGCCGAGAGCGGCGCACCGGGCAGAACGGGCGTCCAGGTTGGGCCGCCGGGGGTGGGGATGAAGGGGGTGAAACTCGGCAACGGTGAGGCGGTTGTGGAGGGGAGAAGGGTGGCGGTTGAGGTAAAAGTTGCCGTAGCCGTCGGGGTGGCACTGGGGGTAAAGGTAGGCGTAGGGGTGGCGGTAGCCGTAGGCCGCGGCGTGGGAGTGGGCGGCTGCTGGAGAATTTCCAGTAACCCCAACCGCTGGGCCCCCGGGCAGGCAAAGTACTCGCCATTGTACGTGCAGATCGCCCCAATCGCAGGCGGCAGCAAATCCGGCTCGATACATTGCGCCAGCACATGCCAGTTATAATCCCCGGTAAAAGCCAGGACAAATTCCGTGCGATCGGCGTTTGCACTCCACACTTCATAATCCCCATGCGGAATTTCCAATGCCGCCGCGGCCACCCCTGCGATCAGCAAAAAAGCCAGGGCTACACCCGCCAGCAAAACCCCAGGTTTTAGATTTTTCATCGTTCACGCCCCCTTGGAAAGGGTCAGGAGATAGACGGAACCGGTTGCACCCGCGGCATCTGTGCCATCCTCAAAATGCGGCAGACCGCAGAACTCGATGATGAGCCGGTTGGAGACCGCCTGGCGGTTGTTTGCCAGGTGGAAGAGGTTGGCAGAACCGGTGGTGCGGGTGAAACTCGTCACCCGGGCGTGCATGTATCGCCCATCCGCCAGTTGAATCTCCGCCTCTGCCCCGCGCAGGGCAGCAACATTCTGTTGGATCTCCGCCAGGGAATAAAGCGTCCCTTCCACAACCCGGCGGGCTTGCTCCGCCACCGCCCCAGGATATTCCGAGTGGGCCAGGGCATACGCCCCGCCATTGTGGGTGGCAACACAGGCATTCGGCTGATCGTAGGGGCAGCCCAGGGCAAAGCCCACCTGCTGAAAATCCACCGCCAGCGGCTGAAAGGAAAAGACCATCGTTTCACCCCAGGGCGTAAAGACCGTGACCGTGGTCCAACCCAGCAGCAGGGCCTGGGAGAGCGGCAGGTCATCCGCATAGACTTTTTCCCCGGCGGGGGGCGGCGGTGTTTCCAGTCCGGCTGTGCCGCCCGCCGCGGGCGTATTGGCGATCGGCAGCCAGGGTGTTTTACTGGGTTCCAGGGCGAGCGGCAGGCGGGCAGCCGGTTGAAGAGCCGGGCGGTTTGCCCGCCCAGAGAGCAGCCGCCAGCCCTGATAGCCAGCCGCCAGGCTCACTGCACAAAACAAAACCACCAGCAGCCCCGTAAATTGCTTTTCTCGTCCGGTCATCGCCATTTTTCTTCCGCTAATTGACGAAATAATAGAAAATATTTTCTATTTTTGTTTTTCTTCCAACAGTTTGGCAGCTCTTTTTTCTTTGGGGGTTTCTTCGTTCACCAGGTAAGCCACGGCCCGGGTGTGTTCATCGCTCATCACCACCCGGAGAAAATGCTGCGCCCGAAAGTCACTCACCTTCAACAAGCGCAGGCTGGGCAACAGGTGCGGTTCCACGGGTAAAAATTCTTCCAGCCGGTTGGGCGCTTCATAAAAGAAGGCCCGGTTGAAGATGGATTCCTCATCTTCCAGCGGCACAGCCAGCGGATAGATTTGCGCTTCCAGCAGATCCTGGAAGAAATGCGTGCCCAGTGAAGGCTCCGGTTCCGGGCCGATATCCTTGCCAGAGAGTTCCACCAGGGCGCGGGTGTGGTAGATATCGCCGTAATCAATCGGCACGCCCAGGTCAGAATTGGAACTGCCCCAGCGGCCTGGCCCCACGCAGATGAACTTTTTCCCTTCCAGCAGGTTATTGAGTTTCCCAATCACCCGCACCAACTGGTGCCGCTCCTGCTCGTCTTTCAATGCAAAGTAACCTTCCGGGGGCACAAAAAGCACCAGGTCGGCCCGCATAATGCAGCCCTCCGGCACCACAAAGCGGGTGGAGAAGATAATATCCTCCTGCTTGAGGTTCATCGGCAAGGCCACTGGTTCGGCATCAATCAGGTGGCTTTGCGGACGGCATTGCAAAATGGAAATACAGAGGGACGGTTTGCCGGTTTCCATCCCTTTCAACCCGCCCACAAACTCCATATCCACCGGGGAACGGTAACTTTCCTCAAGGATATTGAGATATTCCTTCATCTGCAGTGCAAACGGGGTGCGCTTAAGCAACTCCTCAAAGGTCAGCACCATGCGGCTGATGTCGCTGCCGAAGCCGGTGCGCAGCGAGGCAAAATAACCATCCGTATCTTCCTGGGCCAGGTAGCGCAAAGCCGGGTAACGGGTGGTTAACACCTCCTGGATGGGCAGGGTCTTGAATTGGTTATCCTCCAGGTCAATCAGATCCACATAACCCTGGGAATAACGGCGGATGTTTTTGGGGTCGCTGGAGGGGCGCAGGGTGGGGTGGCTCAGGGCGATCAGCCGGGGATAATCGTTACCCACCCGGTCCACCGCCCGGGTTCCCATGCCCCACACCAGGCGCACAAAGCCATCCTCGCGTTTGATCTGCGGCGCCCAGCGGTAGAGGTTGCGGCTGAAGGCCACCCCGGCAAAGTGCGGCAGGTAATAGCGGCCAAAGGTTTCGCCCTGAACCACCTGGATCAGAATGGCCATGCGTTCGTCATAATCTTGCAGGCCGCGGCTGCGGCGGTAGAGCAGGGCGTTCGGGTTGAGGGTGGAGGCATACACCCGGGCAATGGCCCGCATCAGTGCCCGGAAATTCTCTTCATGGCTGGCCTGGTTGGGCAAAAAGATGCTTTCGTACTTGCCCGCAAATGAGGTGCCGAAGTTATCCTCCAACAGGCTGGAGGAGCGCACGATCACCGGCTGGTTTCCCAGCCGCTCGAGCATGCCATTCAACTTATCCAATAGGTCTGGAGCGAATTCGCCTTCTTCAAAATCCTGCAAGATCTGCGGGTAATCCGCCCGCATATCCTCTTCGTTTTTGTATTTCTGGTCATTCCAGTGGAAGAGGTTGTTGATCTGCATAAACGAATACAGCTCATCCGAGCCGATATAATAGGATTCCGGGGTGGTCAGGCAGCCTTTTAATTCCGGTGGGGTTTTTTCGAGCAAAATACGCATGGCTAGCAGCATCCCTGCCGCCTTGCCGCCGATTCGCCCGCCGCCAATTTTATGCCGGCGAATTTCAGCCAGGTCCGCCAGGGTGAACCATTCTTTGGCAATGTTGATATAGCGCAATTGATCGCTGATGAGGGTGCGGATCAAGACCACCTTGGATTCTTTCAAACGGGCCTCAAACTGCATCCGTTGCTCGGGCGGCATCCGTTCAATGGTCATCCCCTGTTCGAAAACCAGGTCCATCGGCGCCATCTCCGGGTTAAGCGAGAGCAGCATCTGGTCCACAGAAACCCCGCGTTCCCCCAGCACTTCATTCACCAGCTCTTCAAAGAAGGAGAATTCAAAATGTTGACTGAAAATGACATCCGTCAATTGGTCCCGCACATGGATGACGCGCACCTCCCAAATTTCCAGGGCTTCTTCCACAAATGGGTCGTCCAACCCCTCCTGGTGCTGAGATTGAATGGCCGTCTGGCGCACCTGGGCTTCAAATTCAGCCGGTTGAATCAACCCGCGCTGAAATAACTCCAGCCGCATCCTGGCACGGATACGGCTGGAAAGGATCGGGTATTGTGACAGGGTCAGGTAGATGCTCAGCAGCCGGTCAGAAGAGGTCGGCGAAAAAGGCATAGGCCTCCGGGGGATTAGAGGTGCATGGGCATAATCACATGGATGAAGCCGTCATCCCCGGCGGGTTTGAGCAGGGCCGGGTTATTGTTGGCGTTCGTCTCCAGGATCACGTTCGGACTCTTGATCACATCCAGCACCTGCCGCAGAAAGCCAACATTGAAGGCGATGATCAGGTTGGGACCTTCGATCGTGGCCTCCACTTTGGCCTCACCCGTGCCCACTTCTTCGGATTGGGCAGTAAGTTCCAGTTCGCCGGGGCCATCCTCTTTGGAGAGGATATTCAGCCGGACCACATTGTTGCTTTCGCGGGCAATAATCTCGGCTTGCTTGCAGGCTTTGAGGAAGCCGGCGGTGGAGAGAATGGTGCGCGTCTTGCTGCTGCGCGGGATGATCACTTTATAATCCGGGAAGTTGCCTTCGATCAATTGTGAAACCAGTTCGGCGTCCTTCATGTGGAAGAGCACCTGGCCGCGGCCGGGAGGGACGGCCATACCGATGACATTGTCACCATCCATGGCGATGCGCGCCAGCTCCGTCAACGCCCGGGCCGGGATGATGGCGGTGACGGGTTTGCTATCCACCGAGGCAAGCTGTGCTTTGCGCACCGAGATGCGATAGCCATCCGTGGCAGCCAGGGTGATTTCCCCGTTCAGCACGGTCAACATCACCCCTTGCAGCACCGGGCGGGCTTCATCATTGGAGGCGGCAAACGCCACCTGCTGAATCATCTCTTTGAAGGATGCTGCGTCCACCTCCACGCCATCTTGCAGGTCAGGCACCGGCATGGGCGGAAATTCCTGGGCATCAATCCCCTTGATATCCGTCACGGAAGCGCCGCAACGCACCGTCAGGGTCTGGGTTTTGCTATTGAGGCTGAGGGTAACCGTATCGTTCGGCAGGGTATTGATCAGGTCGGCAAAGGTGCGGGCCGGCACGGTGACCGAGCCATCTTCCTCAATTTTTGCGCCAATCCAGGAGGAGATACCCAACTCCAGGTTGGTGGCGGAGAGCCGCAGGCGGCCTTCATCGGTGGCTACCAGCACGTTGGCCAGCACCGGCAGGGTGCTGCGCGGGTTGACGGCGCGCGAAACCATGCTGAGACTGTGCGCCAGATGCATTTGAGATACAGAGACTTTCATGGGCCCTCTTTCCGCGGATGGGGGAGTATTAATAAATAAGTATATTCCAAAGGTTAACCCAGTGCAAGCCCGATTTTACGAAAAGACCAATTCCGCTTCCCTCCGGGCAAAAGATGACAAAAGAGGGTGGATTAAGTGACAATTTACATGAGACACTTTTTGCCTCTTATGCTATTCTTTCACCAGTAGAAACAAGCTTATTTAGCGAAAGGACTTTACTCATGACCTACATCATTACAGATGATTGCATCGCCTGCGGCGCCTGCGAACCCGAATGTGCGGAAGGCGCCATCTCCATGCAGGGTGACACCTACGTCATCGAAGCTGCACTCTGCAAAGATTGCGGTTCCTGCGCAGATGTCTGCCCGGTCGGCGCTCCGATCAAAGTATAACCGGACGATCCCTTTTTCAAATCAAACCAGCCCGCAGCGGGCTGGTTTTTCTTTTCCACCCCAAAAATCGCCCGCCAATTTTTAACCCTTATCCGCTATAATACCATCATGAAGAATTCACCCTCCTCCCTGCAAACCGATATCCGTCAGACCGGCGGGAGTTTTTCCCTGCTCGGTTTCGCTCTCTTGCCCCTGCTCTTCCTGGTCGGCCTGGGAGTTGGTTACCTGATCTGGGGCCTCACCCCCAGCACCAACACCATCATCAGCGGCCCGCAAGCAGCAGCCCCGGCGGAACAACCCACCGCTGCTCCGCAGCCCATCCAGCGTTTTGATGTCCCGGATGACGGCGACCCTTCGCTTGGCCCGGCTGACGCCGCCATCACCCTGATCGTTTTTTCCGACTTTGAATGCCCCTATTGCCGCAAATGGCAGTTACAGGTTTGGCCGCTGCTGCAGAAGGAATATGGCGACCAGATTCGCCTGGTGTACCGTGACTTTCCGCTCTACGGCCTGCACGCCAACGCCGCCCCGGCTGCCGAGGCTGCCAATTGCGCCGGTGACCAGGGCCAGTATTGGGAATTCCACGATAAATTATTCACCACCGATTCCACCTACTCCCTCAAACTTTACGGCCAATTTGCCGAGGAACTCAAACTGAACCTGGATGAATTCAACAACTGTCTCTCCACCGGTAAGTACGCCGATGAAGTGCAGGCCGATTTTGATTGGGCCACCAACCTGGGCGTGCAATCCACCCCCACCTTTTTCATGAATGGCATCCCGATCGTCGGCGCCCAGTCGTTTGAGACTTTCAAATCCCTCATTGACCAGGAACTGGCCGGAGAACTTCCACAATAATGGTAAAAAAATTCATTGCCGTGGCAGGGAATATCGGGGTGGGCAAATCCACCCTCGTCCGGCTGCTTTGCGATCAACTCGGCTGGCAGCCCTTTTACGAGCCGCACACCGAGAACCCTTACCTGGCAGATTTTTACAAGGATATGCATGCCTGGGGATTTCACTCGCAGGTATTCTTCCTCACCCACCGCCTGCAAATTCACCGCCAACTGCTGCTCGTTCCCGGCTCGGTCATCCAGGATCGCAGCGTGTATGAAGATGCCGAGGTCTTCGCCCGCAACCTGTATTTACAGGGGCAAATCAGCGACCGGGATTTCGGCACCTACAATGCACTTTATCACACCCTGTGTGAGTTCCTGCCGCCGCCAGACCTGGTGATCTACCTGAGGGCCTCGGTGGATACCCTGCAGCACCGCATCGCCCTGCGCGACCGCTCTTATGAGCGCACCATCAGCGATGGCTACCTGGCCCAGCTCAATACCCTCTATGAGGAGTGGATCAATAATTTCACACTCTGCCCGGTGCTGACCGTACCCGCCGATGACCTGGATTATGTGGGCCAACCGCATCATTTTGAACTGGTCTTAAGCAAGGTGGAGGAGAAATTGACCGGCAAGGATGAGGTGGTTTTTTCCCCTGCCGAAGTGAATCATCCCTGACCCATCTTTAAAAGCAAAAGGCGGCCGAGAGGCC
>CALESS010000593.1 GCA_937907495.1 uncultured Anaerolineaceae bacterium | reverse complement strand
TTCCATCCTGGCTCAGCAAAAACCGGACATGCGGGTATGCCAGGGCATAACGTGTCACCAGCCCCTCAATTTGCTGCCGTTCGGTGGCATCCTGCTTCAAAAATTTCAGACGAGCTGGAACGTTATAGAAAAGCTCCTCAACCCGCACCACCGTACCGGTAGGCGCACCGAGGGCCTCCACTTCCCCCACCCGTCCCCCATCCACTGAAATTCTCGCCCCCAGCGCTGCCTGCGGCTCCCGCGAGACCAGGCTGAAGCGCGAAACCGAGGCGATGGAAGCCAAAGCCTCCCCGCGAAAACCCAACGTATGGATGTGAAACAAATCATCTGCCGAAGATAATTTGCTGGTAGCGTGTCTGCCGACTGCCAGCGCCATCTCCGGAGCAGAAATTCCACTTCCGTCATCCGAGACCTCAATCAACCCCCGGCCCGCCCGCTCAATTCGAATGCTGATCAGGCTCGCCCCGGCATCCAGCGAGTTCTCCAAAAGCTCCTTAACCACGGAAGCCGGGCGCTCAACGACCTCGCCCGCTGCAATTTGGGATGCAACATCATCAGAAAGAATTCGAATCGGCATGCTTTTTCTCTGTGTGCCTGATTATACCTAATTCGGTCTAAAATCCAACCAATCCCGGCGGTGTTGCAGTGGATCTTGTTTCCAGTGGCGCTTAAAACCGAAAAACCGGTTCAACCAGCCAGGTTAACCGGCTGGTATCACCAGATACCACATGTTCGGACATTAAAATAATAACCTCCTCTCCGGGTTTCATCATCCCACCCGGGTCATAATTCCCGCCTATGACCTGGCACACTTTCTCGGAAATCAGCTTTCATCCCACCGATTTTTCGCCAAATTCCATTTACAGTCTGGCCTTCCTTCCGGTATACTTCGATTATGGCTTTTACCAACTTGCTGATTGATCTGGATGACACCCTCTACCCACCCACAACCGGCATCTGGGATTTAATCGGGGATCGCATTAACCTCTACATGCAGGAAAAAGTGGGCTACCCGGCTGCGGAAGTCTCCAAAGTTCGTGAGGGTTTGTTTCACCAATACGGCACCACGCTGCGCGGCCTGCAAATTGAACACGGCATTGACCCGCTCGATTACCTTGATTACGTTCATCGGGTGCCCATTGAAGATCTGCTGCTTCCCGATCCGGCAATCGAATCGGTGCTGACGGCTTTTCCTCATTCCCGCTGGATCTTCACCAATGCCAGCCGCGCCCACGCTCTGCGGGTGCTGCGCGCCTTGCAGGTCGGCCCCATTTTTGCAGGCCTGATTGATATCCTCGATATTGCACCCTATTGCAAACCCATGCCGGAAGCCTTCCACCTCGCTCTCAAGAAGGCAGCCATTCCGGATGCCCGCTCTTGCATTTTGGTGGATGATAACCCCCGTAACCTGGCCGCGGCCCGCCTGCTGGGAATGTACACCATTCAAGTGGGCGGCACCCCCACCCCGGGCGCCAACGCCACCATCCCCACCATCCATCACCTGGCATCCGTCCTGCCAACCAGCACTCTGGAGCTTGAATGAAAGATCTCCCAATTTTGGGTTGGGTATGCCTGGGCTTTTTACTCTTCATGGTGCTGGGTTTATATCTCAGCCTGTTCAGCGCCTGGCGGCGCAAAGACCACAACCAGCCCCAAGCCCCCGGCCCCGGTCAGCAAATCATCAACACCCTGCGTGATCCATGGGCCCGCGAGGATGCTGAATGGAAAAAACTTCACCACCAAACGGAGGAGCTGCGCAAACCGCCCCCTCCCGCGGATCCTGATTCCTCCAATCCCTGACCGCCCGGCGCAGGGGCTGTCACTCCCAGGGAACAAAGGGCTCGAATCAACACAGGGGGTACCTCCAGATAACCACCCGACATCATACAACCCATTTCATTCCCATTTAAGAATGGTATGATACCTTTCAATAATAATTTACCAGAAGCCAGGACCATGATCGGTCATTTCGTTCTGTGGAGGAATTTACAATGAACTTGAGTGCGAAACGCATCATCCTCATCGGGGTTGTTTCCCTGATTTTACTCGGCGGAGCTTTTTCTGGCGGGGTTTTTGTAGGCTGGTTCTTACCAAAAACTCCGGCTGTCACTCTGCCCCCGGACTTGCCGATTTTTTCTCAGACCAGTGTGCCCACCACCAACCAGGATCAAGAAACGCTCTTCCAACCCTTCTGGCAGGCCTGGGATATCGTCCATGACCAGTATGTGGATCAACCCGTGGATGACACCGCCCTGATGCGCGGCGCCATCAAGGGCATGGTGGAAGCCCTGGGTGATCCGCATTCCTCTTTTATGGATCCAGACCAGTACCAGCAGGCCAATCAATCCCTGGAGGGTGAATACTATGGCATCGGCGCCTGGGTGGACCTCACCGGAGATTACCTGACCATCATCAGCCCCATCCCCAACACCCGGGCGGAGAAAGCCGGTCTGCAGGCTGGCGATAAGGTGATTGCAATTGACGGCGAGGACATGACTGGCATCCCCAGCGAAATTGCCCATAAGAAAGTTCTTGGCCCGGCAGGCACTTCCGTTACCCTCACCATCTTGCGCGAAACCGAAGCATCGCCTTTTGATGTCACCATCCAGCGGGCAAAAGTGATCATTCCTTCGGTCACATCCGAAATGCGGGAAGATGGCATCGCTTACCTTCAATTGGTGCAATTTGGCGAAAAAACCACCGCAGAGCTTAAAGATCAACTCGGAGAGCTATTAAAACAAAACCCCAGCGGATTGATCCTGGATCTGCGCAATAATGGCGGCGGCTATCGCGATACGGCAGTGGATGTCCTCTCCGAGTTTCTGCCCCGCAACGAGGTAGCCATGCTGGAGGAATTTGGTGACGGTACAATTCAAAAATTTTACACCAGTGGCCGCGGTCAGGCACTTGAGATTCCCATGGTGGTCTTAATCAACGAAAGCTCCGCCTCCGCCTCTGAAATTGTCGCCGGCGCCCTGCAAGATTACCAGCGCGCCCAGCTCGTTGGTGTAACCAGCTACGGCAAAGGGAGTGTCCAGGTTTGGCTTCCATTGGATGATGAGCAGGGCGCGGTGCGGGTAACCATCGCCCGCTGGCTTACCCCTCAAAGCCGCCAGATCAATGGCGAGGGTCTCACCCCGGATATCGTGGTGGAAATTACCGAAGATCAATCAGCCGCTGGTGAAGATCCCCAGCTCGACCGGGCAGTGGAGCTGCTCCTCCAGGGCAATTAACATGTGGAAGCGCATTCTCTATCTCGTGCTGACGGTCACCCTGGCAGGCGCGGCCGGTTTCGGCGGCGCCATCGGGGGTGGGCTGGCTGTTTTCTCCTACATGCGGAAACAGATTCCCCCTGCCCAAACATCCACGCTCACCCTGCCCACCCAGGCTGCCTCCAACCCCGGCCCTTCCCAAACCATCATCCAAATGGATGCCCCGGCAGTTGAATCTGCCCTCACCAGCGCCGTGGAAAAAGTCGGCCCGGCGGTGGTCACTGTCGTTGCCACCCTGCCAGATACCGCTTCCTTCTGGGGCACCATCCCCGGGGGAACCTCCAGCGGTAGTGGAATTATTATCAGTCGGGATGGGGAAATTCTCACCAATAATCACGTTATCCAGGATGGAAAAACCTTCTCCGTCATCCTGGCCAACGGCGAGGAACTGCCGGCCGAGTTGTTAGGCGCAGATGCCTATACCGATCTCGCTGTTTTGCGTACTTCCAGCAGTCTGCCGGCTGTGGCTGAACTCGCATCCTCTGATCTCCTCTCCCCCGGAGAAACTGTCCTCGCCATCGGCTCTCCACTCGGAGATTTTAAGAACACGGTCACCGCCGGCGTCATCAGCGCACTCGGTCGCTCTCTCGATACCGGCAATGGTTATCGCATGGAAGGTCTCATCCAGACCGATGCAGCCATCAATGTCGGGAATTCTGGCGGACCCCTCGTCAACATCACCGGCCAGGTCATTGGCATCAACACACTCATCGTCCGCAACTCCGCCAGCGGATCGGTAGCCGAAGGTCTCGGATTTGCCATTCCCTCCAGCACCGCCCGCATTGTGGCTGATCAACTCATCAAAAACGGTCAGATCTCCCGCCCCTATCTTGGAATCAATGGCCAGCCCATTGATCCCCAGATCGCCCGCCGCTATAACCTCCCCGCCGACCATGGCCTCTATATCTTCTCTGTGTTTTCCGGCAGCCCTGCCGAAGCAGCCGGTCTCCGCCAGGGGGATATCATTACCCAAATGGATTCCACCCCTCTTGATGAAGAACATCCTTACCTCAACGTGCTTTATAATTTCCAACCAGGAGATACTATTACCCTCACCATCGCCCGTGACAGCCGCACCCTTCAGCTGCAAGTGACTTTGTCAGAAGGTCCATAATCATCCTTTGAGAAAAATCTTCTTCCTCCTGGTCGCCATCCTCGGCATCTGGTTCATCTATACCCAGATCGCCGAATTCGAGACCATTGCCGAAACCGTCAAAAACGGCGAGTGGCTTTTCCTCGTCCTGGCTTTCCTGACGGCCCTCGGCTGGATTGCCTTTGCCGGGTTTATTTACCGCACAATCTATCGTATGGTGGGCTTGCAGGAGCGCTGGTTTCAATTAACAGCCGCCTTTGCCGCCGGATTTTTCGTCAATGTCATCTCCACCGCCGGAGCTGCAACCACCCTGGCTGTCTTCCTCGTGGATGGCAAAAGGCGCGGCCACCAATCCTCACGGGTTACCGTTGCCTGGGCGCTCAACATGCTTTTTGAAACCATCGGCTTGCTCAGCGTGGTGATTTTAGGCCTGGCAGTTCTGGCCCGCCGCAACAACCTGCAATGGGGAGAAATCACCGCCTCCATCTTGCTCCTGGTGATTGCCATCCTCATCTCCGCCGGCCTCTACCTGGGGATGAAATCCACCCGCCTGTTGGCAAACGTGCTGGCCTGGCTGATCGAGCGACTCAACTGGCTCTTGCGCCCCCTCATCCGCCGCGAGTTCATGCAACCCGAACGGGCGCGCCTGTTTGCCTACGAAGCCGCAGATTGTGTGGCCCTGCTCCGGAAAAACCCGCGCCGCCTGCTTCTACTGGCTCTCATGGCCGTCGGCTCTAAAGGCCTGTTAATGCTCATCTTCCTGTTTTGTTTCCTGGCCTACCAGGTGCCATTCTCCAGCGGCACCATCGTGGCTGGTTTCAGCCTGGGTTATCAATTCGCGGTGGTTTCCCCCACCCCCTCCGGCATTGGAATCGTGGAATCGGTCTGGCCTATTTTTCTCAGGTCTCTGGGTGTGGCAACCGGTGCAGCCACGGTCATCATGCTCACCTTTCGTGCCCTCACCTTCTGGGTCCCCCTCTTTATCGGGTTTATCGCTCTGCGGGTGCTCCCCTCCCTCCCCAAACCCAACCCCGAAAAATGAAAAGGGCAATATTCCGCAATTCCAGTATGAGTTACCTTAAATCCTTCAAATCGAGCGAATTAAAATTGACAGTTTATTTTACAAGCGGTATAATCCTCTTTTGCTGAAATCACACCTTATGGAGAATTGCTAAATGGAATCAAGCATGGTTGCAGAATCCAACCGCCCAGAAATCAAAGTAAAACAACATTTTAGCGGTAAGGTGGTCAAGATCAGCTTAGCAGGTGCGGTCATTGATATCGGCGTAGGTACTCCGGCGGTGATCCACATCTCTCAGCTGGTCTCGCCGACCAACGAACCGATGAAACGTGTAGAAGATGTTCTGCAAGTTGGACAAGAAATTGAAGTTTGGGTCAAGAAGATCAAAGATGGTCGGATCGAACTGACCATGATCAAGCCCCTCGATCTAGAGTGGCGCGAGATCAAAAAAGACATGACTGTCCGCGGTACAGTCGTACGCCTCGAGAAATTCGGCGTGTTTGTGGAAATCGGCGCCGAACGGCCCGGTCTGGTTCACATCAGCGAGATGGCTCACGGTTATGTGCGCCAACCCGGCGATGTGGTCAAAGAAGGCGATGAAATCGAAGCCCTGGTGCTGGATGTCAACCGCAAGAAGAAACAGATTAAGCTCAGCATGAAGGCCCTCCAGCCGGAGCCGGAAAAAGTGGAACCCGATCCGGTTGAAATTCGCGCCATGGAACAAGCCCGGCCTTCCCGCGCCCGCTTTAATGCCGCCCCCGCCGATCCCAATGCACCCAATGCTTCTGCCCGCCGGGCTGCCAAAAAAGCTCCGCGCAAGCGCTCCGGTTCCGGCAGCGAAGTTTCGGATGAATTGCTCGCCGGTCTGCAAGAGCAAACCCCTGCCGAAGCCGAACCGACCGCCATGGAAATTGCGATTCGCTCCGCCATGGAAAAAGCGAAATCCCGCAAACAGCAGCGTGAAGCCACCCCCAAGAGCAAGAATGTTTCCCAGGAAACTGAGGAAATCTTCTCCCGCACGCTGGATAATAAACCGCAATCGTAAGGCCGCAATTGATCACTCCCCAGTGAACCCAGGTCGGAATGAAAACCCAAAATTTTCTTCCGACCTTCTTCTTTTATATTGGCGCTGTTGGTGCACATATTTGGTTTTTCGTACTTGCGAACTGGCGGTTTTATCATGAAGGAAATGGGAGAGAGACTACAATGGGCAAAGCCCTCCCGGAAGGACGATTTGAATTGCAAATAATCGGCAGCCCCCCGTAGCCAAAGAGGGCTATAATTTTGGTTAGTTTCCAGGGTTGGGGCAGGTTAAAGTCCCGCCCTCCCCGGATGCGCTGAATGGAAGAAATTCCAACCGCCTGCATGCGGCGAGAAAAATACCAGGCAACAACAGGATCCATCAGGAAGGAGCCAGGATGCCAACCAAATATATCTTTTTCACCGGTGGAGTGGTGAGCTCAGTCGGTAAAGGGGTTACCGCCGCCGCACTTGGCCGGCTGCTCAAAGAACGCGGATTTGCCGTTGCCGTCCAAAAACTGGACCCCTACATCAATGTTGATCCCGGCACCATGTCTCCCTATCAGCATGGCGAGGTTTTCGTGCTGGATGACGGCGCCGAAACAGACCTGGACCTCGGTCATTACGAGCGATTTATTGATATCCGCCTCAACCGGGTATGCAACACCACCACCGGACAGGTTTACGCCGAGGTCATCTCCAAAGAGCGCCGCGGCGATTACCTGGGGGGCACCATCCAGGTCATCCCCCACATCACCAACGAAATCAAACGCCGCGTCGGCCAGGTGGCGAAATCCACCGGCGCCGAAATTGTAATTGTGGAAGTGGGTGGCACCGTCGGGGATATTGAATCCCTGCCCTTTCTTGAGGCCCTGCGCCAGCTTCGTAATGATGTCGGTCGTGAGAACACCATGTTCATCCATGTCACCTGGCTGCCCTACATTGGCGCCACCGGCGAACTGAAAACCAAACCCACCCAGCATTCCGTTTCCGAGGTGCGGTCCATCGGTATCGCCCCGGATATGATCGTCGCCCGCTCCGATTTCCCGGTGGATGAAGGTCTGCGTGAGAAAATCGCCCTCTTCTGCGATGTGGATAAAAAAGCAGTGGTTCCCATGGTGACCACCCCCGTCCTCTACGAAGTCCCGCTGATTTTAGAGAAAGCCGGGGTGGCGGAATTTGTAATGCACCGCCTGGGGTTGGAAGCCCGCCAGACCCCGGACTGGACGGATTGGGAACACCTGGTGCAGGAGGTGCGCCGGGAGCGCCCCAAGGTCTCCGTTGGGCTGGTCGGCAAATACGTGGAATTGCATGACGCCTACATGAGCGTGCGGGAAGCCCTCATCCATGCCGCCCTGCACCTGGGGGTGGAACTGGATTTGCATTGGATCCATTCTGTAGACCTGGAAAAGGGGAAACATGCGCAAGAACTTCAACAGGTGGATGGCATCCTGGTGCCGGGCGGTTTTGGCAGCCGGGGGATAGAGGGCAAGATACAGGCTGCCCGCTACGCCCGTGAGAACCAGGTCCCCTATCTTGGGCTGTGCCTGGGCATGCAATTGATGGTCATCGAATTCGCCCGCTACATCTATCAAAGCGAAGAACCCAATTCCACCGAGTTTGACCGCAACACGCCCCACCCCGTCATAGACCTGATGCCCGAACAGCAAAGCATCGTGGATATGGGCGGAACCATGCGCCTTGGTTTATATCCCTGCCACCTGGTACCAGGCAGCCGAGCTGCCCAGGCCTATGCGCAGCCTGTGGTAGAGGAACGCCACCGCCACCGCTTTGAATTCAACAACGCCTATCGCCCGATTTTTGAGGAGCACGGCATGTTGTTTACCGGTCTCTCACCGGATGGCAAACTGGTGGAAATTGCCGAGCTGCGGGATCATCCCTTTATGGTTGCCAGCCAATTTCACCCGGAATTTCTCTCCCGCCCCAATCGGCCTCACCCCCTCTTCAGCGCTTTTATGCGTGCGGTGTGTGAAAAGGCGGGCGTGAATTACCGCAAGAGTGGTAAATTGGGCAGTGAAGGTTAAAATCGGTTATACTTGTGACCGTTCTCACAAATATGGCGAATTTTCGCCTTAATTCTTGAAACAGAGGAAAGAATCTATGGAAACAATTATTGAATCAATTTCCGCTCTGGAAGTCCTCGATTCCCGCGGCAACCCCACGGTGGAAGTCGAAGTCATCCTGGCCGATGGCTCCTGGGGACGCGCGGCTGTGCCCTCCGGTGCTTCAACCGGCATTCATGAGGCTCTCGAGATGCGGGATGGCGACAAATCCCGCTACCTGGGAAAAGGCGTCCTCCAGGCTGTGGAAAACGTCAATGGCGATATCGCCGATGCCCTGCTGGGCTACGATGCGGTTGAGCAAATGGCGATTGATATGACCATGCTTGAGCTTGATGGCACACCCAACAAATCCCGGCTGGGTGCCAATGCAACCCTCGGTACATCGCTGGCAGTTGCCAAAGCCGCTGCCAATTCCCTCGGGCTTCCCCTTTACCGCTATATCGGCGGGGTATATGCCCACGTGCTGCCCGTGCCGATGATGAACATCCTCAACGGCGGTGCCCACACCGCCTGGCAATCCACCGATGCCCAGGAATTCATGGTCATGCCGCTCGGCGCCACCTCCTTCGCGGAAGGTCTGCGCTGGGGTGCGGAAATCTATCACGCCCTGAAAACCGTCCTCAAAGCCCGCGGCTACGCCACCCTCGTCGGTGATGAAGGCGGTTACGCTCCAGCTCTCAAGGCCAACCACGAAGCCGTGGAAGTGATCCTCGAAGCCATCGTCAAAGCCGGCTACAAGCCCGGCGAGCAAGTCTGCATCGCCCTCGACCCGGCTGCTTCCGAGCTATACGATGAAGAAACAAAAAAGTACAACCTGCGCAAAGAAGGCAAGATGCTCAGCGGTGAGGAAATGGTTGGCTTCTGGAAGAACTGGGTGGACCAGTACCCGATTGTCTCCATCGAAGACGGCCTGGCCCAGGATGACTGGGACGCCTGGAAACTGATGACCGCCGAAATGGGTGATAAGATCCAAATCGTCGGTGATGATCTGCTGGTCACCAACCCGACCCGCGTGCGCCGTGCCATTCAGGAACACGCCGCCAACGCCTTGCTGGTCAAGCTCAACCAAATTGGCACCCTGACGGAAACCATCGAAGCCGTTGAAACCTGCCAACGGGCTGGCTGGCGGGCTGTCACTTCCCACCGCTCCGGTGAGACCGAAGACTCCACCATCGCCGACCTGGCCGTGGCCCTCAACATGGGGCAGATTAAAACGGGTGCTCCGGCCCGCTCCGATCGGGTGGCCAAGTACAATCAACTCCTGCGCATCG
>CALESS010000592.1 GCA_937907495.1 uncultured Anaerolineaceae bacterium | reverse complement strand
TTAGAACCTTATCAGAATGATGTACATATCCTTGAATCTCCATTTTGATTCTGCTATAGTCCATACCAGGCTGGGCCAGTTGAATCGGATGCCCGGTGATAAAAAAACAACGTGCGCACTCCGTAAAGAGGCGCTGGATGGAATGACCAAGGAGCGTGAAGCATGTTTTTCGACCCGATGTATTTCGTCTTTGCCCTGCCGGCGCTGCTGTTTGGTTTGTGGGCGCAATGGCGGGTGAAATCGGCCCTGAATACGTATTCGAAGGAGAGAACCTACAGCGGCATGACCGGGGCAGAGATCGCCCGGCGCATCCTTGCCACCCGCGGCTTGAGCGATATCCGCGTGGAGCAGACCCAGGGCTTCCTCTCCGATCATTTCGACCCCGGGGCGCGCGTGCTGCGGCTCTCCCCGCAGGTGTACCAGGGGAACAGTGTGGCCGCGGCAGGCATTGCCGCCCATGAGGCCGGGCATGCCTTGCAGCAGGGCGATTCCTACTTCCCGCTGCAAATCCGCACCCTGATGGTTCCCACCGTGCAGATCGGCTCGTGGCTGGGGCCAATCATCTTTATCGTCGGCCTGTTTACCACCCGCCTGTTTGGCACCACATTGGCGTGGGTGGGCCTGGCGATGTTTGCGGCGACCGCGCTCTTTGCCCTCGTCACCCTGCCGGTGGAGTTTAACGCCAGCCGGAGGGCCAAAGAAGTGCTTGCCAGTGATGGCTATATCTTCCAAAGCCAGGCCGTTGGAGTGAACAAGGTGCTGGATGCTGCCGCCCTGACCTATGTGGCCGCGGCCGTTCAGAGCCTTTCCACCCTGTTGTATTACGCCTTTCTCCTGACGGGGTTAAGCCGCGACAATTAAACCGCCCGGCTGGAATGTTCATCAATTCCACAGAATTTCTTCACAACTTCTTCACAACTATGTTGTAACATACAATCAAGCAGTCAACAGACTGTCACAGAAAAACATAGGAGAATAACATGAAGAAAATCTTGATTTCAATAGCGGTAGTTGCTGTACTATTCGTTGGCGGCCTGGGGATCGCCATGGCGAGCGCCCAGGCCGGAAATCCCCCGGCGGCAGATGCCACCCCAACCCTGGGCGGTATGCTGCGTAACGGCTGGGGCGGTCACGGCGGGATGATGGGCGGCTTTGCTGCCCGGGAAGACCGCCCGCTGCACGACCTGATGATCACCGCCTGGGCTGAAAAGCTCAACCTGACGGTGGATGAATTGACCGCCCAACTGGACGATGGCCTGAAGATGGTCGAAGTCGCCGCGGCCCAGGGCGTGAGCGGTGAAGACTTCACCAGCGCCTGGGTGGAAGTTCACACCACGGTTTGGGATGAAGCAGTGGCCCAGGGCCTCATCACCGCGGACCAGGCTCAGTTCATGAAGGACCGGATGCAGACCCGCCTGGACGCTGGCTGGGTTCCTGGCACCCCGCGCACCGATTGCCCGATGTTGAATGGCGGCACGCCCCGGGCTGGCGGCATGGGGATGAGCCGCGGCGCCCACGGCGGCGGAATGTTTGGCGGCGGCAACCGCTAAACCAGGCGTTGTAAAATAATTCAAAACACCCGGGAGGTCATGCTGACTTCCCGGGTGTATTTTATTTAAGGGCTGCTAGCGAGGGCGGTGGATGAGAATAATCACGGTGCGGTTGGCAGCCCGCCCGCTGAAGGTGGCGTTATCAAATGGCGAGGGGCGCCCGGCGGCTGGCAAGATGCGGATCATCTCGGCAGGTAATCCGGCCTCCAGCAGCACATCTGCCACCAGCACGGCGCGGATCATGGCGAGATTGAAATTCGGGTCCTGTTCATCCTCTGCGGCGTAGCCAATCAAATCCACCTGGGCCTGGCCTGCCCAGGGTGCCATTTCGCGGGCGAATTGCTCCAGGGCGGGTCGTGCAGCATCGTTCAGCAGCCAGCCATAGCGGAACAGGCCGCTCTGCGGGGTGATGAGCCAATCTTCCCCTTCTGCAGTGAGCGTTAATCCGTCAATACTGAACTTGAGATCGAGGGGGGAGACTTCCACCGCCTGGCTGGCAAGCAGGGCTTTTTGACCCTGGTCCAGGGCTTCCAATCGCCCCGCCATGGATTGCCAATCGGCGGCGGAAGCGGTTTGCAATTCTTCCAGGCCGGTTTGCAAGCTGTGCTGGCCATCCGCTGCCTCTGCCAGGTCGGATTGCAGGCCCGACACCCCTTTTTCCAGGTCATCGAGGCGGCCTTGCAACCCACTTAAATCCACCGTCTGGCTGCTCGTCCCCGGTTCCGCCGCAGCGATCATCCTCATTTGGCGTTCCAAACCTCCCAGACGTACCAGCACGGCGATTAACAGGCCCAACACGAGCAAACCCGCCAGCAGCCGCACAATCAAGCCCGGCAGGCGGGAAGGGTGGAATGGAGCTTTGGCCGCCTTTTCCACGTAGGCCAGGCCGGCGCGGTAATCGGCGTTGGCCGGGTCCATCTGCACCGCCATCTGCCAGAATTCCGCTGCCTCGGCCGGGCGGCCTTGCTGGGCGCGGATGCGGGCCAGCAGATCCAGCACGGGGGCTTGTTTGCGCCCCTCCGGGATGGCCGCCAGGTGGGCTTCGGCCCCGGCATACTCGCCGGCAGCGGCCAGGCGGGTGGCTTCCGCCAGCAGAAACTGGGTTGTAAGATGCTCCAGCCCCTGCAGGGTGCGGATGGAGGGTTGAAGCGGTGAGCGGGCTTCCGGCTCTGCCGCTGCAGGCTGCGCGGCGGTTGGTGGTTGCATGCCCTGCGCGCCAGATTCAGGCGGGGTGGAAGGAACGGGATTTTCAGTCATGGTATCTCTCTTTCAAGGGCCTGGGGTGGCTAGGACCCCACGCCAGAACCCATTCCACCGGGCAGGGGCGGGCGTTCGCCTTCGGGCAGCAAGCTGATCAATTGGCGCACGGCTTCTTTGAGGCCGGGCAGGTTATTGTTCTGCATGGCCCGGTCCGCCTGGGTGATAAGCTGGCTGGCGGCGTTTTGGTCGCGCATCTGGCTGCGGCGGCTCTTGAGGTCATCCAATAGGGCCACCCAGAAACCGGGCTGGTCGAGCAGTACCTGCAAAGCCAGGCGGTCCAGTTCATCCAGCTTGCGGCGCAGTAATTCCGGTTCGCGGTTTTGCAGAGCGGCCCGGGCTTCGCTTTCCAGGTTGTCAATGCGGCGCCGGGCTTCATCCGTGCCAAAATCCTTCATTACGTCCCGGGCGTTCTGGATTTTCTTTTCGGCATCGCTGGCCAGGGCCGGCCAGGTAAGTTGATCTTCCACTTCATCCAGGGTGATGCGCAAATCCAACAGGCGGTTCTGTGCCTTATCCGGCGCATCGGGCTCCCCGGCGGCTGCGGCCAGGGCACTTTCCACGTTTTGCACCATATTTTCCCCATCCACCTTTTCGTTCAACACCCGCAGGGCGTTGGGGTCGTTGGCGGCTGCCGCTTCTTCCCGCAACTTCTGCAAGCGCTTCTTCTCGTAATCCATTGTCTGGCGCAGCAGCACCAGGTCGGGTTTGGGCTTCCGGATTTCCAGGACGGTTTCAAATTCCTGGTCAAGGTAGGGGATATAGGCGGCGGTTGTCACCAGCCGGTTAACGTCCATCTCGATGGTGATTTCAATTTCGCTGCTGGCGGGCAGGTCACGCCGCAGACCCTGTCCGGGGATACTCAAGTAGCCAATCAGGCGGTTGCGGTCTGCGCGCTCATTTTGACCTTCAATGACCGGTACGCGCAGGATATCGGGGCTGTTGCTGCGCAGGTCAGTAATTGAGCGGAGCACCTGGCGCTGGCGGGCGGGCAGGGGCGTGCCTTTGGTCATATACCAGGCTACTTCGTTGTTGGCCAGGGCCACGCCCACCGAGTGAATCAGGGGCGGGTTGGTGGGGGCATTGCCCACGGTGTACTTGATTTCAGCGGGGCTGCATTGCGCGACGCGGCCGGCGGCATCCGTCAGTTCGATGCGGTACACGTTCTGGGTGCCGGCCCGGGCAAGGAGGGTGGTCATGAAGGCGCCGTTGGCAGCCACGGGTACTTTGCCGCTGCGGTATTGACCGGAATTATCAATAAACTCAATGGAAAAGCCGTTGAAAGTCTCGCCATCCGCCCCCAGGATTTTGCCGCCGATCAGCGGTTCCTGGTCGGCTCCGACCGGGTTATATTCCAGGTCCAGGTTGTAACTGCCGGGCCTGGCAGGCGTGGCTTCTCCGCCGCTGCTGGCGCCGGAAACGGGACCGCTGCGGGTCATATCCACCCGCTGGGTGCCGGCAAAAATGGCTGCACCCTGGGCGACAACTGTCAGGGGATCGTAGGAGAAATCCAACTGGATGCCCAGGCCTTCCCTGGCATCTGCCAGTTGCTCGCGCACGTAAGGGGCCAGGCTGGGCCCGCCCACCAGGATCACTTTTTCAATATCTGCCGGGCCGAGCCGGGCTTCGGTCAGCGCCTGGCGGGCGATATTGACCGAACGTTGGACGAAAGGCCCGGCGATCCGGGCCAGGTCGGCGCGGGTGATATCGAAATCGAAGGCCACCGGTTCGCCGCGGTCATCCAGGCAGAGGAAATCAATCACGATGGAATATTTATTGTCATGGGAGAGCTTGATCTTGGCTTCTTCCGCCGCCCATTTAAGCTTTGCAAAGGCGGTCCGCCACTTGGGGTTGGCGCGGCTGAAGTTGGTGAGCGGAGCAATTTTCAACACCGCCGGGACGAGCAGGTTTTCCACCAGTTCCCAGTCAATCAGCTTGCCGCCCAGGTAGTTATCCCCGGCATGGTTGACAATACGGAAGTTGCCATCCAGCAGTTGGATGACGGCTGCATCAAACGTGCCGCCGCCGAAGTCGTACACCAGCCAGAAGACTTTGTTGGATTTGTTCTGGAAGGCATGAGCCATGGCGGCTGCGGTCGGCTCCATGATGAGGGGTGAAACTTTGAACCCGGCCAATTGAGCCGCGCGTTCTGTAGCTTTGCATTGCGGCAGTTCAAAGGCCGCGGGAACGGTAATTACCGCGGCTTCCACATCCTCTCCCTGGCGCTGCTGGACATCGGTGCGCAAGGATTTGAGCACCTCGGCGGAAAGCTCCTCCGGGCGCATCTGCCGGCCGCTGCGTTTGAAGGTGTAGACGGTTTCCGCACCCATTTGCAGCTTGAACTCGGCGTAGGCATCTTCCGGCTCATATTCCAACCGGGATTTGGCGGATTTGCCGATGTGCAGGGTGCCGCTCTTATCCACATGCACCACGGAGGGGGTGTAATCCATGCTGTCATTATTCTTGATCACCCGGGCCTGGGTGCCCTCCAGTACGGCGATGGCGCTGTTGGTCGTGCCGAGATCAATTCCAAAATCAATGGTTGTGCGCATAAGGCCTCCGAAAATAGGGTTCTAAAGAGAATGATTTAAGGGGCATCCAGCGGGTTGGGATGCAGGATGACCCTCGTGAGAGATTATTCTGCCTGCGGTGTGCCCACAATCACTTCCCCGCGCTGGATGAGCAGGTCGTTGTAGAAAACGCCGGGTTTCACCGTCTCCAGCACAATTTCCGCTTCCAGCCCGGGGGCTTCCTCATAGGCCAGTACATCAACATTCAAGCCCGTGCGGAAGGGCTGGCGGGTGTAATCCTCCACCCGGAAGCCGGCATTGGCGAGGGCATCCCAGGCGGTTTCAAAGTGGCGGAAGGCGCGCTTGGTTTCCTCGAGGGGTTCATTGCTGCCCGGTTTGAGCAGCCGCCCGCGCATTCGCCAGAGGCCGGTGAGTACTTCTGCCTGCAGGCGCATCTGGCTCTTGTAGAAGCCGGTTTCTTCCACCTGTAGAGCGGGCACCCCCGGCAGGACGCTGGCGCGCTGAATGGCCGCGTTCTCTGCCTCCTGCGCCATGCGGCGCTGTTCAATTTCCAGCAGTTCACCCAGCGAATCTTGCAGATATTCCTCCAGCTCCTCCTGGTTGAGCGGGCGCCGAATGCGAATCTCTTTGCCGTAGATCATCTGGCTCAGGTTGTAGGCCAGGTTATTGATGAAGGTTTTTCTGCGGGCATTGCTTTTGGTTTGGCGGTGACTACGCATAGGTTTTTCCTCAAACTTTCATAAGCCAGGTGCCAGCCAGCATATCTGCCAGCGAGCGGTGACCCTTGGTGAACAGGACGATGGCGATGAGCGCCAGGAAGAGAATGAAGGTTGCCTGCGGAACGAGGAAGAGGACGGTGCAAATGACGGTGAAGATGAGCGTGCGGAGGAAGGCTCTGCCGGCATTCCATTGATTATCCGCATGGGCCACCAGGCGGGCTTTGATGGCGGCCTCTCCGAGGGTGCGCCTGGCGAACAAATAACATACACTGTAATAAAGGAACATGCTGGCTGCAAAGACCCCGATGACCGTAGTGGAGTCGTTGCCGGTGCTTCCAATGCCGATGATGGCGCCCATCACGATGAAAATGAAGAGCAGATCAATGAGGAGCGCCCCGAGACGGGCGAGACTGCTGACCGGCTGCCCCCAGCCGCTGGTGCGGGTGGCGGGCGTGCTGCGGGCCGGAGTGGGGGTGGCTGGAAGGCGCTGAGCAGCCGGGGGGGCAGCCCGCGGCGGCGGTGGAGGCGTGGATGCCGCCGGGCGGCTTGCAGCACCCGCCGTCAGGCCGGGGATGGAGAGATTGAGATCGTTGGCGATCTTGCGCAGCTCGGCTATGTTTTCGGTGATGGTTTGGTTGGCCGGGTCGAGGTCGCTGGCTTTCAGCATATCGGCCGCGATCGCCGTCAATTTACCGCCAAAGCGCTGTTTGCGCTGGCTGCGTTCGCTGTCATCCCGTCCGGAGCAATTGCGGCAGACCAGAAAGCGTAAATCTTTATAGGTGAAGGTGACCCACTCCCGCACGGGGGAACCGCAATCCATGCAGTACAGTTGGTTGCGGCGGGCTGCGCCCTGTTCGTCATGGCTGGCAAGGGCAGCAGCCGACAAGCCAAAACGCCAATCTTTGTCCTCCACCCGGCGCATGATGTTGCCGATGACGGTGGGCGGGGCGGTGAATTCATCCAGGGCGATCTTGAGCTGCTCGTTGCAGCGCATATTGAGGCAGTAGGCAATCGGCTTATTGATCAGGCGGCGCTGACCGGCGGTCACCGGGCGGGCGGCCAGGTCGTTCAGGATGCGCAAAGTGGAATCCCAATTGTGCTGGCGGGCCAGCCCGTGTGCCTGTTCGAGGGGGGTTAGCAGTTCCTCCGGCAGGTCAAAGTAACCGGCGCCGCACCAATCGTTGCCAGATTTGGCGTTTTCCTCCAGGGTTTTGATGTTTTCTTCCATCCGCTGGCGGCCGGAGGTGGACATGACCAGCGGGCGGATGCGGTTGGTGAGCAGCAGGGCGCCTTTCCAATCTTCGGTCTTGTTGCCGTAGGGAATCAGGCATTCCAGGGCTCCCAGGGCAACCTCATCATGGCTGGCCTCGCGGGCGCTGGCTTCTACGGGCAACAGATGGTCAATCGCCGAGAGCACCGGGGTCGCCAGGTTAATCAGACGCTCCACGCTGCGGTTGGCATGAATGGGGTCGCTCTCCGAATCTTTTTTAGCCGTGGCAACATAAGTTTTCAAACGGTCGCGCAGATTATCCACAGCCTCGGTCAGCACATTGACGATGACCGTCTTCTCAAATCCGGAGTCATTCATGATCCGGGTGTGCCGCTGGGTGGTGGCGTAATCGCCGTGGTCGGCCGCGGCTACTGCCAGGCGGGCGTTAATCATGAGCAGCAAACGGGTTGTGCCCTGGCGAAGGTCACTCACGGCTTCGGGGCGCAGACGGGTGTCGCCATAGGAGCGGATGCGATCCTCCAGCCGCTGCCAGAAGGAGTTGGAATGGATGAGGGCGCTCCAGCGGCGAAAAGATTGCCCCCAGAACTGGTTGAGATTGTTGATTTCTACCTCGGTCAGGGCGCGCTCACTGCCGGCTGTTTCCAGGTCCATGGCCAGGATGTGGTAAAGAACAGCCAGGTTATGCACCGCTGCTGAATCACTGAGCGGCTGGGCTCCCCATAGTGCCACTGCGGATTGGATGTCATCGCTGCGCAGGGCTTGCAGGGCGGCATCCCCGGCGCCAGCGCCGGATTCAGACGGCCAGAACCAGAAGAACTCATCAATCAGGCGGGTGAAGGGGTCTTGCAGGCGTTGGATGGCGGCGGTGATGCTGTACGTATCCGGCGTGCCCGAAAGGGCCATTGCCCGGCCGCTGCCGGGAGGGGTGGGGGCGCCGGTTTTGGCGGCGATCTCCAACATCTTTTGGCGTTTTCCGGCTTCGGCCAGGCTGCACTCGGCGGGCAGCTCCAGCACACGGAAGGCATTGATCTGGTACAGGTTGGGTTGGGCGGCCTCCGTCAGAAGCCTGACCAGACTGGTGCCAGTGGGTCCGTTGGAATAAGCACACATAAACGACTCCTTACAAAATGATCAGGACACGATAAGGTTGATGCGCGAGTCGCTCCCAGGAGAAAATACAGGGGGTGATCGTTAGCTCATAATTCCACGGCGCCAGAGGCGCACATTGTATTCGTACTGGCTGCGCAGGGCAGGCCAGAGGTTGAAGGCTTCTTCCATCAGGTCGGCGGCTTCCCCCAGCCCGGTGGGAGATTGGGCCAGCCCCAGGGCGCGGCGGGACATTTCCTCTGCGGCGGATTGGTTGGGGCTGTTAACCGGGCCAAGGGCTGCCTTGCTGGAAGGTTGTTGATAGGCGGGGGCAGCCCCCGTTTTGGCCGGGCGCCAGTTCTCCAACTCGGCCAGCAATTCCTGCGCCCGGGGGTAGCGTTGTTCCGGTTGGATGGCCAGGCAGCGGGTGATGACTTGCTCCAGGTTGGCATCCACCTGGTAATTGAGCAGCCCTGGCGCAAGCAGCGGGCGGTTGTAATCTGGCATATCTTCCAGGCCGCGCCCCGCCGGATCGGTGTAGGGCAGAC
>CALESS010000591.1 GCA_937907495.1 uncultured Anaerolineaceae bacterium | reverse complement strand
AGCTCAGCAGGAATTTGGCCTGGATGTCAAGACCATCGAAGCCGGTGTGGACCCGGCCCGCTGGCAGCCGGCGTTGGAAGATGCCGCCGCCAACGAAGAATATGACGTCATGATTCTGGGCACCTACCAGATGTCCGAATTCCTTCAGATCGTGGCCCCCAAGTACCCGGACAAGAAATTCATCATCTACGATGTGTCCGTGGATTACACCGTCTGCGAATGCAAGAACGTCTACTCCGTCACCTACAAGCAAAATGAAGGCTCTTACCTGGCGGGTGTGTTCGCCGGCCTGATGAGCCAGAGCAAAGTGGTGGGTGTGGTGGGCGGTCAGGACATCCCGGTCATCAATGACTTCATCGTCGGTTACGAGCAAGGCGCAAAAGCCAACGGTGTAACGGATGTCATCGTCCAGTATGCCGGTGGTTGGAACGATCCTGCCAAGGGCAAGGAACTCGCCCTGGCCATGTACCAGCAGGGTGCGGATATCGTCTTCCAGGTTGCCGGCGGCACGGGTGAAGGCGTCTTCCAGGCTGCTTATGAAGCTGGCAAGTATGCCATCGGCGTGGATTCGGATCAGGCGACCATCATCGCTGAAACCAAACCCGATATCGCCAAGATGATTGTGACCTCCATGATGAAGAACGTGGACAACAGCCTCTACCGGGCCATGAAGATGTACATCGAAGGCACACTGCCCTTTGGCACGATGGAAGCCCTGGGCGTGGCCGAAGGTGGTGTGGGTCTGGCCAAGAACAGCTACTACGATGCGGCTGCCTCGGCTGAAGTGAAGGCTGCCATTGATCAGGCCGAAGCTGACCTGCTGGCGGGCAAGATCACCGTGGATACGGTCTTCAAATAACCTTTAACCTCAATGTGACTGGCAGGGGGAGGTCTCCCCTCCCCCTGCCAGTATTTTATCGGAGGCCGGTATGGCGCCAATCATTGATCTGCGCAATATTATTAAGATCTATCCCAACGGCGTGGTAGCCAACGATGGCGTGAATTTCTCCGTTGAAAAGGGTGAAATCCACGCCCTGGTGGGTGAAAACGGTGCGGGCAAATCCACCCTGATGAAAATCATTTACGGGCTGGAGCAGCCCACCCACGGCGAAATCATCATTGATGGG